>JBBIPS010000177.1:0-6681 GCA_037442725.1 Burkholderiales bacterium
CCAGGCGGCGGCGTCGGCCCGCAGCGGCCGCAACAGCGGCTCGACGGTGCCGCCTGCGGCGCCGGCCGCGGCCCAGTCATCGATCGTCGTCGTGGTCAGCCGCGCCTGGGTGAACGCCGGATGGTGCAGCAGGTCGCGCAGGAAGCGCGCATTGGTCTGCGGCCCCAGCAGCGGGGCGTCCTGCAGTGCCGCGGCGAGCCGGCGCAGCGCGTCGGCACGGTCGTGGCCGTGCACGATGAACTTGGCGAGCAGTGCGTCGTAGAACGGGCCGATCTCGTCGCCCTGCGCGACGCCGGCATCGACGCGCAGCGCCAACGTCGATCCCGCCGGGTTCGCGCGCCGCAGCGCCGGCTCGGGCTGCCAGTGCAGGACGCGGCCGGTGCAGGGCTTGAAGCCGTCGGACGGATCCTCGGCGTAGAGCCGGGCTTCGATGGCGTGGCCGCTGAAATGGATCGCCTCCTGCAGCCCGGGGGCGATGTGCGCGAGCGACTCGCCCGCGGCGACGCGCAACTGCCACTCGACGAGGTCCAGGCCGGTGACGAACTCGGTGACCGGATGCTCGACCTGCAGCCGCGTGTTCATCTCGAGGAAGTAGTGATTGCGCCGGCTGTCGACGACGAACTCGACCGTTCCTGCGCCGACGTAGCCCACCGCCAGCGCGGCGGCCACCGCGTCGCGACCCATGCGCTCGCGCTGCACCGCGTCGACGACGGGCGAGGGCGACTCCTCGATCAGCTTCTGCCGGCGCCGTTGCGCGCTGCAGTCGCGCTCGCCCAGGTGCAGCGCGTTGCCGTGAGCATCGGCGAAGACCTGGATCTCGACGTGGTGCGCGTCCTCGATCAGGCGCTCGAGCAGCAGCCGGTCGTCGCCGAAGGCGGCCAGCGCCTCGCGCCGCGCACTCCCCAGGGCCGGCGGCAGATCGTCAGCGCACGACACCCGCCGCAGGCCCCGACCGCCACCGCCGGCCACGGCCTTGACCAGCAGCGGAAAGCCCAGCGTGCGCGCCTCGGCGAGCAGGCGTGCGTCCGACTGATCGTCGCCCTGGTAGCCCCGCGCGCATGGCACGCCGGCGGCGAGCATGCGCCGCCTGGCGCCGGCCTTGTCGCCCATCGCGGCGATCGCCGCCGCCGGCGGGCCGATGAAGACCAGCCCGGCGTCGACGCAGGCCTGCGCGAAGTCGGCGCGCTCGGACAGGAAGCCATAACCGGGATGCAACGCGTCCGCCGCGCAGGCACGGGCCGCCGCCAGCAAGGCCTCGGTCGACAGATAGGACTGCGCCGCCGGCGCCGGCCCGATGCGCAGCGCCTCGTCGGCCTGGGCCACGTGCGGCGCGCCCGCATCGGCATCGCTGAACACCGCCACCGTGCGGTAGCCGAGCGCCCGCGCCGTGCGGATCACCCGGCAGGCGATCTCGCCGCGGTTGGCAACGAGGATCTTCGTGAAGCTCACTGCGGCGCCCAGCGCGGTTTGCGCCTGTGCAGGAACGCCGCCGCGCCTTCCCGGCCCTCCGGGCCCTGCGCGGCGTGCGCGAACACCCGCGCCGCTTCGACCACGAGGTCGGCCGGCCGCACGAAGCGGGCCTTGGCGATCAGTGCCTTGGTGGCGGCCACCGCGCCGGGGGCGTTCTGCAGGATCTCGCCCAGCACGCGCGCGAGTGCACCGTCGAGCGCGCTGGCGGCATGCACCTCGTGCACCAGGTGCAGCGCGAGCGCGGCGTCGGCGCCCAGGCGCGCGCCGGTGACGGCCAGGCGGCGCGCCTCGGCGTAGCCCAGCCGCTCGACCAGGAAGGGTGCGATCTGCGCCGGCACGACGCCGAGCGAGACTTCGGGCAGGCGGAACTGCGCGTTCTGCCCGGCGATCGCGACGTCGGCGACGCACAGCAGCCCCAGCCCACCGCCCATCACCGTGCCCTCGGCGACTGCCACCAGCGCCAGGCCGGTGGCGGCGTAAGCCACGCACAGTTCGCCGAAGGCGGCATTGACGGCGGCGATCGGGTCGGGCCGGCCGGTGCCGGCCGTTTCGGCCGCTGCGGCCGCCTCGAGCCGCGCCGCGGCCATGTCCTTGAGGTCGGCGCCGGCGCAGAAGTGTCCACCGGCGCCGCGCAGCACGATCACGCGTGCCGCGCCGCAGGCCTCGGCGTCGGCGAGAACGCGTCGCAACTCGTGCACCATCACGAGTGACATCGCGTTGCGCGCCTCGGGGCGGTTCAGCGTGACATGCCAGACGCTGTCGTCGCGCCGGACGATCAGGGTCTGCAGGGCGTCGGTTGCGGTCACGCTGGCACCTCCGGCGGGTTCAAGGTCGGCGCCGTCGCGCAGCGCATGGCAACGCACATCGGCGACCTCGACGTCGTGCCTGGCGGCGAGTGCGTCATGGCGCGGATCAATGGGCGCCGATGGGCAAGGTGTGTTCGAGCTTGGCGATGATGCCGAGCATGACTTCGTCGGCGCCGGCGCCGATCGACACCAGCCGGCTGTCGCGGTAGGCCTGCGAGATGGGGTTGTCCCAGGTGTAGCCCATGCCGCCCCAATACTGCAGGCAACTGTCGGCCACCTCGCGCGTCAGCCGTCCGCACTTGAGCTTGGCCATCGAGGCCAGCCGAGTCACGTCCTTGCCGCTGATGTACAGCTCCACCGCCTGGTAGGTCAGCGCGCGCAGCGCCTCGACCTCGGTGCGCAACTCGGCCAGACGGAAGTGCACCACCTGGTTGTCGAGGATGCTCTTGCCGAAGGCCTGGCGCTCGCGCGTGTAGGCGATGGTCAGGTCGATCAGCTTGTCCATGCCCTTGAGCGACGAGGCCGCGCCCCACAGCCGCTCCTCCTGGAACTGCAGCATCTGGAACGCGAAGCCCATGCCCTCCTGGCCGATCAGGTTGCGCCTGGGGACGCGCACGTTGTCGAAGAACAGTTGCGCGGTATCTGACGAGTTCATGCCGATCTTCCTGATCTTGTGCTTCGTGATGCCGGCGGCATCCATCGGCACGATGATCAGACTCTTGTTCTTGTGCGGCGCGCCCTCGCTGGTGTTGGCCAGCAGGCAGCACCAGTCGGCCTGCAGGCCGTTGGTGATCCACATCTTCGAGCCGTTGATGACGTAGTCGCCTTCGACCTTGCGCGCGACGGTCTTGATCGCGGCGACGTCCGAGCCACCACCGACCTCGCTGACGCCGATGCAGCCGACCAGCTCGCCGGCGATCGACGGCGCCAGCCACTCGCGTCGCAGTTCATCCGAGCCGAAGCGCGCCAGCGCGGGCGTGCACATGTCGGTGTGCACGCCGATCGACATCGGCACGCCGCCGCAGTCGCAGGTGCCCAGCGCCTCGGCCATCACCATCGAGTAGCTGAAATCGAGCCCGGCGCCGCCGAACTCCTCGGGGTACTTCAGCCCCAGCAGACCGAGCTTGCCGAGCTTGGCGAAGACCTCGTGCGCGGGATAGTTCTCGGCCGCCTCCCAGTCGCGCACATGCGGGTTGATCTCCCTGTCGACGAAGCGCGTGACGGTGTCGGACAACTGGCGGTGCTCTGGCGTGAACTTCATCGTGGATCTCCGGGGGTGAATTTCGGAATCGAGGTCGATGTCGGCGGGTGGCGCCCCGGGCTCTCAGAGCCGGGCCACGCCGAAGGTGTTCGCTCGCAGCCGCCGCTGTTCGGCCTCGGCGGCCAGCGCCAGCCCGAGCGCGAGCACGCGGCGCGTGTCGCGCGGGTCGATCACGCCATCGTCCCACAGCCGCGCGGTGCCGAACAGCACATCGGACTCGCGCTCGATGCGCTGGCGCAGTTGCTCGCCCATCGCCGCCAGCGCGGCGGCGTCGGCGGCCAGCCCGGCGCGTGCGAGCTTGGCCGCGCCGACGATCTCCATCACCTTGGCCGCCTGCGCGCCGCCCATCACCGCGGTGCGCGCCGTCGGCCAGCTGAAGATGAAGCGCGGGTCGAAGCCGCGCCCGCACATGCCGTAGTTGCCGGCCCCGTACGAGCCACCGAGGACGAAGGTGAACTTCGGCACGCGCGCGTTGGCCACGGCCTGGATCATCTTGCTGCCGTGCTTGATCGCGCCGGCGCGCTCGGCAACGCTGCCCACCATGTAGCCGGTGGTGTTCTGCAGGAACACGAGCGGCGTGCCGCTCTGGTCGCAGAGCTGGATGAACTGCGCGGCCTTGGTCGATCCGGCCGGCTGGATCGGCCCGTTGTTGCCGAGCAGGCCGACGTGCCGGCCGTCGACACAGGCGTGGCCGCACACCGTCGCGGCCGCGTAGCCGGCCTTGAATTCGAGCCAGTCCGAGCCGTCGACGATGCGCGCGATGACCTCGCGCACATCGTAGGGCTCGCGCTCGTCGGTCGGCACGATGCCGTGCAGTTCGTCGGCGCTGTAGCGCGGCGGCGCGGCGGCGGCACCGGCAGCGGCAACACTGTCCCATCGCATCCGGTCGACCAGCTCGCGCGTGAGCTCGATCGCGTGCGCGTCGTTCTCGGCCAGGTACTCGCCGAGGCCGGTGACGCCGGCGTGCAGCTCGGCGCCGCCGAGCTCCTCTTCGCTCGCGTCCTCGCCGATCGCTGCCCTGACCAGCGGTGGTCCGGCCAGCGCGATGCTCGAGCGGCCACGCACCAGCACCACGTAGTCGCACAACCCCGGCAGGTAGGCGCCGCCCGCGGTCGATGCGCCGTGCACCACCGCGATCTGCGGGATGCCGGCGGCCGACAGCCGTGCCTGGTTGGCGAAGCTGCGGCCGCCCTCGACGAAGATCTCGGCCTGGTACATCAGGTTGGCGCCGCCCGACTCGACCAGGTAGATCAGCGGCAGCTTGTTCTCGCGCGCGATGGCTTGCGCGCGCAGCGCCTTGGCCAGGCCCATCGGCGCGACGGTGCCGCCCTTGACCGCCGAGTCGCTGGCCGAGACCAGCACGCGCTTGCCGGCCACCGTGCCGATGCCGACGATCGAGCCGCCGCCGAGCACGTTGTCCCTGCCGTCGTCGTCGTGCATGCCCAGCCCCGCCAGCGCCGACAACTCGAGGAATCCCGAGTCGGGGTCGAGCAGCCGGGCGACGCGTTCACGCGGCAGCAACTGGCCGCGTGCCTCGAATCGCGCCGCCTTGGATGCCGACTCGGCCACGACCTGCGCCTCGAGCCGGCGCACTTCGGCCAGCCGCGCCGCCATGCGCGCCGCGTTGGCCCCGAACGCCGGCGAGCGCGGGTCGATCTTCGAGACGATGACCGGCACGGGCTCAGCCCCCCGGGTTGCGACTGCCTGCGCCGGCAGCACTGCGGTCGACCCCGCGGGCCGCCACGCCGGCGGCACGGCTTCGCACCGCGCCGGCAGCCGGCATCACTTCAGCACCTCGGGCGTGACCGCGCGGTGAAACCCCGTGTACGGCACGCTGCGCGCATGGTCGATGCCAGGGAAGGCCGGCGACCCCAGCCCGGCGCCGCCGTCGATCCGCAATGTCACGCCGGTGATGAAGGCGGCGCCGGGCGAGAGCAGGAAGACGATCGCCGCGCTCACCTCGGCCTCCTGCGCGAGCCGGCGCAGCGGCACGTGCTGGCGCAGCCTGGGGATCAGGCTGCGCAGCGCGCCCTGGTAGGTGTCCATGCCGCTCGACGCGACCCAGCCCGGCGCCACCGCGTTGACACGCACGCCGGCGTGCGCCCACTCGAAGGCCGCCGTCATCGTCAGGTTGGCCATGCCGGCACGCGCTGCGCCCGAGTGGCCCATGCCGGGCATGCCCATCTTGTAGTCGGCCGTCATGTTGACGATCGCGCCGCCGCGATCCTGCATGCACTGCACGAACAGCTCGCGCATCATCAGGAAGCCGCCGGTGAGGTTGTTCGCCAGCACCGCGTCGAAGCCGCGCCGGCTGATCGCCTGCAGCGGCGCCGGGAACTGGCCGCCGGCGTTGTTGACCAGGCCGCTGAAGGGGCCGGCGTGCGCCGGGGCGGGCCCGCCCGGCACAGCCTGGCCGGCGAGTGCGCCGGCGACGTTGAGCCTGACCGCCTCCTCGTCGCGGATGTCGAACGCGCGCCACTCGCAGCACCCGCCGTCGTCGCTGATCTCGGCGGCCACGCGCTGCAGTTTCTCGGGCGTGCGGCCGCTGATCAGCACGCGCGCGCCGAGCGCGGCAAGTTCGTGCGCGACGCAGCGGCCGATGCCCGAGCCGCCGCCAGTCACCCAGACGCGCTGGCCGTCGAACAGACCCGGGCGAAACACGCTGGCGTAGCGCTCGACCATGCCCACTCCTGCCGTCGTTGACACCGATGGTCCGCTATTGGACGCATGCATGACGTATACGTCAACATGATTTCGTATAGGTGATTGTGCTGATGGCCGCGGCGTGCCCGGACCGTAGCATGCGGTCGAGTTGCCGCGGCGCCCGGGCTGGCCGCCGGGCGCCGTCCGGTGTCGAGGAGGAGAGTTCATGGATATTCAGACCGCCACCACCACGCTGCGCGCAAAGGTTGGCGACGACAGCGGCCTGGGCGCGCTGCTCAAGTTCGACTGCGGCGCCGATGGCGTGATCGTGATCGACGGCAGGTGCAGGCCCAACAGCGTGGACAACGTCGACCGCGACGTCGACTGCACGGTCGCGATCACGCTGGCCAACCTCGCCGACCTGCTCAGCGGCGAACTCGAGCCGACCACCGGTTTCATGATGGGCAAGTTCAGGGTCAGCGGCGACATGTCGGTGGCATT
>JBBIPS010000178.1:0-6659 GCA_037442725.1 Burkholderiales bacterium
GTGCTCGAGCGTGCCGGACTCGTCCTGCAGCCGATGGCCGCGCTGGCCGGGCGCGATGCCGCGCTGGCCGCATGGCGTCAGACCGACATGCCCGTGGTGTCGCGCCAGGCGCGCCGGCAGCAGGCCAGCCTGGTGTGGTGCGGCCAGTTGCGCATCCCGCGTGGCGGCGCTGCGGTACGGCGCCTGCTGGTGGCGCAGACGCTGCGCGGCAGCGTGGCCTGGCTGGCGTTGGACGACGCCTACAGCGTCGCGAGCTACACCGACTTCCTGGCACGTCTGCAACGCACCTGGCCGGCAGCGCGGCACGTGCTGCTGCACGGCATCGACGTGAACACGCCGGGCTTGCAGGCCTGGCTCGAGCAGCACCCGCTCGTCGCCGTGCACCCTTGCCCGGCCGCGCCGGCCGTGCCGCGATCCGCATCCATCCTGCCACTGCCGCACGGTGCCCGTCCCCCTGTTCGCCCATTGTCCGATCGATCCGCCCCCGGTGGCCCCATGCCCATGAAACTGACCCATCTGCAACGCCTCGAGGCCGAGAGCATCCACATCCTGCGCGAGGTCGTCGCCGAGGCCGCGAACCCGGTGATGCTGTATTCCGTCGGCAAGGACAGCGCCACGATGCTGCACCTGGCGCGCAAGGCGTTCTACCCGTCGCCGCCGCCGTTTCCGCTGCTGCACGTGGACACGACGTGGAAGTTCCGCGACATGTACGCGCTGCGCGACCGCATGGCCGCCGAGATGGGCATGAAGCTGCTGGTACACCGCAACCCCGAGGCCGAGGCGATGGGCATCAACCCGTTCGAGCACGGCTCGCAGATCCACACCGACATGTGGAAGACGCAGGGGCTGAAGCAGGCGCTGGACAAGTACGGCTTCGACGCGGCCTTCGGCGGCGCGCGGCGCGACGAGGAGAAGTCACGCGCCAAGGAGCGCATCTTCTCGTTCCGCAGCGAGCAGCACCGCTGGGACCCCAAGAACCAGCGCCCGGAACTCTGGAGCCTGTACAACGCACGCATCCACAAGGGCGAATCGATACGGGTGTTCCCGCTGTCGAACTGGACCGAGCTCGACATCTGGCAGTACATCCACCTCGAGCGGATCCCGATCGTGCCGCTGTACTTCGCTGCCGAGCGACCGGTGGTCGAGCGCGACGGTACGCTGATCATGGTCGACGACGAGCGCATGCCGCTGCGCGCCGGCGAGGTGCCGGTGCTGCGCCGGGTGCGCTTCCGCACGCTCGGCTGCTATCCGCTGACCGGCGCCATCGAGAGCGACGCCGACACCCTGCCGGCGATCATCCAGGAGATGCTGCTGGCGCGCACCAGCGAGCGCCAGGGCCGGCTGATCGACCACGACGGCGCGGCGTCGATGGAAATGAAGAAGCAAGAGGGGTATTTCTGATGGCACACGCATCCGACCTCGTCGGCACCGATATCGAGGCCTACCTCGAGCAGCACGAGCACAAGAGCCTGCTGCGCTTCATCACCTGTGGCAGCGTCGACGATGGCAAGAGCACCGTGATCGGCCGCCTGCTCTACGAGAGCAAGATGCTGTTCGAGGACCAGCTCGCCGCCGTCGAGGCCGACAGCAGGAAGTGGGGCACGCAGGGCGGCGAGATCGACTTCGCGCTGCTCGTCGACGGCCTGGCCGCCGAGCGCGAGCAGGGCATCACGATCGACGTGGCCTACCGCTTCTTCTCGACCGAGCGGCGCAAGTTCATCGTCGCCGACACGCCCGGTCATGAGCAGTACACGCGCAACATGATCACCGGCGCCTCCACCGCCGACGTGGCGGTGATCCTGATCGACGCGCGCAAGGGCGTGCTCACGCAGACGCGGCGCCACAGCACGCTGGCCAGCCTGGTCGGCATCCGCAAGGTGGTGCTGGCGATCAACAAGATGGACCTGGTGGACTTCTCCGAGAAGGTCTACCACGGCATCGTCGAGCAGTACCGCGAGTTCGCCAGGCAGCTCGACCTGGCGGACATCACGCCGATCCCGCTGTCGGCGCTCAAGGGCGACAACATCGTCGCCCCGAGCGAGCGCATGCCCTGGTACCACGGGCCGACCTTGATGGCCTACCTGGACACGGTGGAGGTGGACGAGCAGCGCCAGCGCGGCGGCGCGTTCCGGCTGCCGGTGCAGTGGGTGAACCGGCCCGATCTCGACTTCCGCGGCTTCTCGGGCACGGTGGCCAGCGGCACGGTCAGGGCCGGTGACCGCATCCGCGTCCAGCCGTCGGGGCGCGAGAGCAGCGTCGCGCGCATCGTCACCGCCGATGGCGATCTGCAGCAGGCGGTGGCCGGCCAGGCGGTGACGCTGACGCTGGCCGACGAGATCGACATCTCGCGCGGCGACGTGATCAGCCTGGCCTCGAGCCCGGCCGAGGTCGCCGACCAGTTCGAGGCCACGCTGGTGTGGATGAGCGAGGCGCCGATGCTGCCCGGTCGCGCCTACCTGCTCAAGCTGGGCGCGCGCACGGTGAGTGCCACCGTCAATGAGCCGAAGTACAAGCTCAACGTCAACACGATGGAGCACCTGGCCGCGCGCACGCTCGAACTCAACGAGATCGGCATCTGCACGATCTCGCTCGACCGCGCCGTGCCGTTCGACCCGTACAGCGCCAATCGCGAGACCGGCGGCTTCGTGCTGATCGACCGCCTCACCAACAACACGATCTGCGCCGGCATGCTGCACTTCGCGCTGCGCCGCGCGCACAACATCCACCTGCAGCATGTCGATGTCGACAAGGCTGCGCGCGCCGCGCTGAAGGGCCAGCGCCCGGGCGTGGTGTGGTTCACCGGGCTGTCCGGGTCGGGCAAGTCGACGATCGCCAACCTGCTCGAGAAGCGCCTGCACGCGCTGGGGCGCCACACCTACCTGCTCGACGGCGACAACGTGCGCCACGGCCTGAACAAGAACCTGGGCTTCACCGATGCCGACCGGGTCGAGAACATCCGGCGCATCGCCGAGGTGGCGCGGCTGATGGTGGACGCCGGCCTCATCGTGCTGACCGCGTTCATCTCGCCGTTCCGCGCCGAGCGCCGCATGGCGCGCGCCCTGCTGGCCGACGGCGAGTTCATCGAGGTGCATGTGGACACGCCGCTGGAGGTGGCCGAGGCGCGCGACGTCAAGGGCCTCTACAAGAAGGCACGGCGCGGCGAGTTGAAGAACTTCACCGGCATCGACTCGCCCTACGAGGCGCCCGAGAACCCCGACCTGTGCCTGAACACCGCCGACTGCAGCGCTGACGAGGCCACCGAGCAGGTGATCGGCAAGCTGCGCCAACTGGGGCTGATCAGTTGACGCCCGCGACGACCGCAGCTGACAACGCGCGAGGTGTGCGATGGACTGGATGAACGCCGTCGCCGGCTTCGGCGTCGGGATGATGGTGGGCGCCACCGGTGTCGGTGGTGGTGCGCTGATGACGCCGATCCTGGTGCTGCTGTTCGGCGTGGCGCCGGCCGCGGCAGTCGGCACCGATCTGTGGTTTGCGGCCATCACCAAGATGGCAGGCGGCGTGGCGCATCAGCGCCAGGGCGGCGTCGATTGGCAGGTGCTGCGCAGGCTGGCACTGGGCAGCCTGCCGACGTCGGTGATCACGCTGGTCGTCCTGCACCTGACCGGTGCCAGCCAGATCAGGCACGGCCTGTTCATGAATGCCCTCGGCGGCGTGCTGCTGCTGACGTCGCTGGCGATGATCTTCCGGCAGCGCACCCATGCCGTCGGCCAGGCCCTGCGGTCCAGAGCGCCGGAGGCATTCAAGCGCGCCCAGCCGGGGCTGACCGTGCTGGCCGGTGCCATCCTCGGGTTGCTCGTCACGTTGACGTCGGTCGGCGCCGGGGCGCTCGGCGCGGTCATGCTGGTGTACCTGTATCCCTACCGCATGAAACCCGCGCTGCTGGTCGGCACGGACATCGTCCACGCGATACCGCTGACGCTGGTGGCCGGCACCGGCCACCTGCTGATGGGCAACGTCGATCTGCGGCTGCTCGGCGGCCTGCTGCTCGGCTCGATCCCGGGCGTATTGCTCGGCACGCTGCTCGGCGGCAAGGCGCCAGAGACCTGGCTGCGCGGCGCCATCGCGGTGGTGCTGCTGGCGGTCGGGGGCAGGCTGCTGGCGGCTTGATCGGCGAGCGCCAGGAGCAACGCGGGCTACCGCATCGGGTCCGTCGGCACAACGGCGCGCACGGCAAGGTGCGCCCGAGCTGCCCTGCCTGACCATTCGGCTCGCGATGAGCCGGCTCGGCCCCGACGCGTCAGACGCCGTAGTACCCGCGGTACCACGCGACGAAGCGAGCCACCCCGTCGTCGATCGACGTCGCGGGGCGCAGCCCGGTCCAGCGTTCGAGCTCGGAGATGTCGGCAAAGGTGGCCGGCACGTCGCCCGGCTGCATCTCGAGGAACTGCTTGACCGCCGTCTTGCCGACGCTGCGCTCGATGGCGTCGATGAAGCTCATCAATTCGACCGGCTGGTGGTTGCCGATGTTGAAGATGCGATACGGCGCGTGGCTGCGGCTGGGGTCGCCGCCTGCGGCGTCGTAGTCTGGATCGGCACTCGGTGGCCGGTCGAGCGTGCGCACGACGCCGGCGGCGATGTCGTCGATGTAGGTGAAGTCGCGCACCATGTGGCCGTGGTTGAAGACCTTGATCGGCGCGCCGGCCAGGATCGCCTTCGTGAACAGGAACAGCGCCATGTCCGGCCGCCCCCACGGCCCGTAGACGGTGAAGAAGCGCAGGCCGGTGGTGGGCAGGCCGAACAGATGGCTGTAGGCATGCGCCATCAGCTCGTTGGACTTCTTGGTCGCGGCGTACAGGCTCACCGGATGATCGACGCTGTGGCGCTCGGAAAAAGGCATCACCGTGTTGCCGCCGTACACGCTCGAGCTCGACGCGTAGACCAGGTGCCCGACGCTCTGGTGCCGGCAGCCCTCGAGCAGGTTGGTGAAGCCGACGACGTTGCTGCGGATGTACGCGTCCGGGTTGACGAGCGAATACCGCACGCCGGCCTGCGCCGCCAGGTTGACGACGGCGTCGAAGCGGTGGCGTTCGAACAGCGCCACCATCGCCGGCCGGTCGGCGATGTCCATGCGTTCGAACTGGAAGCCCGCCTCGGCCTCGAGCAGTGCCAGCCGGGCGCGCTTGAGCGCGGGGTCGTAGTAGTCGTCGAGGTTGTCAACGCCGACCACCGCGTCGCCACGCGCCAGCAGCGCGCGCGCCACGTGCAGGCCGATGAACCCGGCGGCGCCGGTGAGCAGGATTTTCATGCGTGGTGCGGCGTGGGGTCGAGCTTGCGGCAGCGGGCGCGGGCGGCTCCGATTCTTGCTCCGCGTGGTCGGCTGGGTGCCGGGGATTGTGTGGCAAGCGCCACGCCGGGCCGGCGATCGCGCACGATCGCCGGCGGCGCGAAGGGCAGAATCCGACGCTCGGCAGCGCCGCAGCCGAGCGGGAACTCAAGCACATGAAGATCACGATGGTAGGGGCCGGCTATGTCGGCCTGGTCACCGGGGCCTGCCTGGCCGAGATGGGCAACCATGTCGTCTGCCTCGATGTCGACGCACACAGGATCGAGATGCTGCGCGGCGGCGAAGTGCCGATCCACGAGCCCGGCCTGCAGGAGATCGTGTGTCGCAACATGGCGGCCGGTCGGCTGCAGTACACGACCGACGCCGCGGCGGCGGTGGCGCACGGCACGCTGCAGTTCATTGGCGTGGGCACGCCGCCGGACCAGGACGGCTCGGCCGATCTGCAGTACGTGGTCGCTGCGGCCGAGAACATCGGCCGCCACATGACCGACTACAAGGTGATCGTCGACAAGAGCACGGTCCCCGTCGGCACGGCGGACCGGGTGCGCCAGGCCGTGGCGAGTGCGTTGCACCGGCGCGGTGTCGAACTGGACTTCGCGGTCGTCAGCAACCCTGAGTTCCTGAAGGAGGGCGCGGCGATCGAGGACTTCATGCGGCCGGACCGCATCATCATCGGCGCCGACGACGAGCGAGCGACGCTGCTGATGCGCTCGATCTACCTGCCGTTCATGCGCAACCACGAGCGCCTGGTGGTGATGGACCTGCGCAGCGCCGAGTTCACCAAGTACGCCGCCAACGCGATGCTGGCCACGCGCATCAGCTTCATGAACGAGCTGGCGCTGCTGGCCGAGCGCGTCGGCGCCGACATCGAACTGGTGCGCAAAGGCATCGGCACCGATCCACGCATCGGCACGCACTTCCTGTACGCCGGCGCGGGCTACGGCGGCTCGTGTTTCCCGAAGGACGTCAAGGCGCTGGTGCGCACCGGGCAGGACCACGGCATCCGCCTGGGCGTGCTGATGGCCGTCGAGTCCGCCAACGAACGGCAGAAGCGGGTGCTGGTCGACCGCGTCGTCGCGCGCTTCGGCGAGGACCTGCGCGGCCGCACGTTCGCGCTCTGGGGCCTGGCGTTCAAGCCCGACACCGACGACATGCGCGAGGCGCCGAGCTGCGTCATCGTCGCCGAACTGGCGCGCCGCGGCGCGGCCATCCGCGCCTACGACCCGGTGGCGATGACTGAAGCGCGACGCGTCCTGGGCGACGTGCCGGGCCTGACCCTGGTCGAGCATCAGTCCGATGCCCTGGCTGGCGCCGATGCGCTGCTGATCGTCACCGAGTGGAAGGAGTTCAAGAG
>JBBIPS010000179.1:0-6655 GCA_037442725.1 Burkholderiales bacterium
CGCGCAGCGCACCGGCCTGATGGGGCCGGCCCTGCTGCCCGAGAGCCTCGAGCGGCTGCGCCGGCCGGAGGCGCTCGCGGTCATCGCGAACGGACGCGCGGCCACCCAGATGCAGGGCTTCGCGGACCGGCTCACGGCCGACGAGATCGCCGCGCTCGCCGCCTGGGTCTACACCCCGGTGAGCCCGGCGCCGCACTGGGCCGACGCCGACATCCGTGCCTCGCGCGTCGAGACCGCCGGGGCTGCGAACCTGCCGGCGCAGCCGGCCTGGCGCGCCGACCCGATGAACCTGTTCGTCGTCGTCGAAGGCGGCGACCACCACGTCTCGCTCGTCGACGGCGACCGCTTCGAGCTCGTCCACCGCTTCGCCAGCCGCTTCGCGCTGCACGGGGGGCCGAAGTTCACGCCTGATGGCCGTTATGTCTTCTTCGGCTCGCGCGACGGCTGGATCACCAAGTACGACCTGTGGAACCTGGCCATCGTCGCCGAGGTGCGCGCCGGCCTCAACATGCGCAACGTCGCTGTCAGTGGCGACGGCAAATGGGTGATGGCGGCCAACTACCTGCCGCACACGCTGGTGCTGTTCGACGCCGACCTGAGACTCGTGCGGACCTATGCCGCGACGACGGCCGACGGCAAGGCCAGCTCGCGCGTCTCGGCGGTCTACGACGCGGCGCCGCGCAAGAGCTTCGTCGTCGCGCTCAAGGACATCGCCGAGCTGTGGGAGATCAGCTACGACCCCAAGGCCGAGCCGATCTACGACGGACTGGTGCACGACTACCGCATGGCCGAGGCGATCGCCCGACCCGGCACCTTCGGCGTTCGCCGCACGCGGCTCGACGAGCCGCTCGACGACTTCTTCTTCGACCAGAGCTACCGCAACGTGCTCGGGGCCACGCGACCGAAGGCGAGTTCGGCAGTTGGTCCGCAGGCAGCCGCCGCGTCGGCTGCGCCCGTCCCGGCCCTGGCGGCGCCGGCGGCCAGCGCGGGCAAGGACGTCAAGGCACCCGGCCCGGCCGGCGCGCAGGTCGTCAACCTCGACATCCGGCGCAGGATCGCCGAACTGCCGATCGCCGGCATGCCGCATCTCGGCTCGGGCATCACCTTCGCATGGAACGGCACCACGGTGCTGGCCAGCCCGAACCTGTCCGGCGCCGCCGGTCGCGGCGCGATCGACGTCATCGACATGGCGACCTGGAAGCCGGTGAAGACCATCGCCACCCCCGGCCCCGGCTTCTTCCTGCGCAGCCATGAGGCCACGCCCTATGCCTGGACCGATTCGATGATGAGCCCGACCGCGCGCGACACGCTGACGCTGATCGACAAGCGCACGCTCGAAGTGGTGGCGCAGGTGCGCGAGCCGGGCCGCACGCTGACGCACATCGAGTTCACCAGGGATGGCCGGCACGCGCTGGCCAGCCTGTCCGAGATGGACGGCGCGCTGATCGTCTACGACGCGCGGACGCTGAAGGAGGTGAAGCGCCTGCCGATGAGCAAGCCGGTCGGCAAGTACAACGTCTGGAACAAGATCACGCGCTCGGAGGGGACGTCGCACTGAGCATCACCCGCGCAGCCGGCCGCATCGAAGCGCGCAGCGCGCCGGCCGATCAGCGACACCGATCAGTGGCCATCGGCGCCGACGGGCCGCCGGCGCCGACGCCTGGCACGGGGTCGCAACCGGAGCGGCGCGGCAAGCACCGTTCCGGCATGGTTCACTTGATCAGCGTGAACAAGGCGGCATGGGCGATGTTGCCGGCTGCCGTGGCGACTTCGAGATAGGCCTGCTTGCCGCCGACCGCGGCGCCCTGGCTGGCCGCCATCGTCACGGTCACGTCGGCCTTGCCACCAGCGGTCACCGTCACCGACGACTGATCGACGCTGTAGGCGACGCTGTTGGCCGGCTGGCCGCTGACGCTCAGCGAGTAGGTCTGCGGGCCGCCGCTGAGGTTGGTCAGCGTCACCGTCATCTGGCGCGTCTGCCCGCTGCCCGAGGGCACCGCACCGAAGCTCAGGCTCACCGGGTCGAGGCTGACCGTTGCGCCGACCGCCGCGAGCAGGTTCTCGCGCCCGGCGCCGTTGATGTTGACATTGTTCTGCACGGCGCCGTTCGATGCGCTGCGCAGCACGCCACGCGTGGCGGTGTTGACAACGGCTGATCGCACTTCGGCCGCAGACCAGCCGGGGTGCTGCTGGCGCACCACCGCAGCCGATCCCGCCAGGTGCGGCGTGGCCATCGATGTGCCGGCGAAGAACGCATAGCACGGAGGCGCGGCGCAGAACGCGGCCGGGATCGAGCTCAGCACGTTGACTCCCGGGGCCACCACGTCGGGCTTGACGCGGAAGTCGACGTCGGTCGGTCCCTGGCTGCTGAATCCGGCCATGAAGTCATCGTTGCCCGTCACCAGATAGACCGGCACCACGCCGATCGTCGTCGACCCGCCATGGTTGGGTTTGAGCGCCGCGCCATCGTTCAACGAAACGTTGTAGGCGGCAACGGTAGGCTGATTGGGCGTGCCGTCCTGTGCCATGCCGATGCCATCGCCGGCGACGTTGTTGGAAACCAGGACGGCGATCGCACCTGCGTTCTGCGCGTTGCGGATCTTGGTGGAGAACGAGCAGACGCCGCGGGAGATCAGCGCGATCCTGCCGGTCAGACTGGTGGCGAGGGGTCCACATGCCGTGCTGAGACCCGTGGCCGCGTTGACAGGCGCTTCGGTCACGCTTCCCAGCGGTGCCGTCAGATCGCTTGCCACCCTGGCAAATTCACCCGTCACGCCAGCGGCGGTCACTGCCCCGACCGTGATCGGGGTGGCAATGGCATGCCCCACCGATGCCGCACCCGCCGCCAGAGCGCGCGCCGCCGACCCCGGTGATTCAACGGTGAACAGCCCCGGCCCCGTGTTGCCTGCAGCCACGGCGACCACCATGTTGGCCTGGTCGAGGTTGTCCACTGCGATCGTCAGCAGATCCTGAACGCCATGGGAGCCGCCGCCCAGGCTCATGTTGGCGACATCGAAGCCGTCGGCATAGGCCGCTTCGAGTGCGTTCATGATGTCCTCGGAGCGTGCGTTGCCGAGGGCGCCGGGAAAGACGTTGTAATTGCCCAGCAGGGCGCGCGGCGCGACACCCGACATTGCGTAGGTGGCCACGCCATCCACCGGCGCGGGCGTGCCGAAGTTGCAGGCCACCGTTCCGGCGACATGCGTGCCATGCGCCTGGACCGCTTCGGGCGTGTAGTGCTGCTGCGGGGTTCTGTTGCTGAACACCTTGGCTGCGATCACCTTGTTGTTCGTCAGCCCCGCGCTGCCCAGCCTGGTCTGCGGGTCATAGCCGGCGTCGCTGAAGCAAGGGTGGGTGATGTCGATGCCCGAGTCGACGATGGCCACCTTGACGCCCGCCCCGGCACCGGCCGGGCCGCCCGCCAGCGCCCAGGCCTGCGGTGCGCTGATCAGTGCCAGGTCGGGATCGGTCGCATTCGGGTAGTACAGACCCTGGTACTGAGCAGCCTTCACCAACGGCGTCGCCGAGACCTGCTCCAGCGTCGCGCCGTTGAGCTGGACCGCTACCGCGTTCAGCGCGAGGTCGAATTCGCCGGTCACCTTGGCGCCGCGAACGTTGGCCCGCAACCAGGCCTTGTAGTCGTTGCGGAGTGCCGCGAGCTGGGCCCGGTAGGACTTGACGGTGTTGCTGCCGAAGTCGATCTTCTTGCCCTTGGCGGGCTTGGTCTTGACGTAGGTGGCCAGCGGATCACCGTTGAGCTGGACCAGTGCCGAGCCGGTGTCCTGGCTCGGCCGGGTCGACGTGCTGGTGTCGCTGTTCGCGCCCGGGCTGGCCTGGGCCGGTGCCATCGGCAGCCAGAGGAAGCCGGCAACGGCGAGGGCCAGCGCGAGGCGCGTCGGGCGGCGGCTGATGAGGGGCTGTGACATGGGGGCGATCCTTTGCGAGTCGAGGTGCCGTGGTTCTCGTGGAGCCTTGGCACCTGCAGGATGGACGGGAGGGCCCGAGCGTAGGCACTCGCTCGGACGCTGTCGAGTCTGGCAAGCCCGGGACTCGCGCGGCCATCCCCCTCGAACAGGGGGGTGACCCGGTCTCACTCTGTGCCGGCCAGACTGTCCGGGCGGGGCCAGCCGGGCAAGCCGGTCGCCGACGCCGTCAGGCCCGCGTCTCGAGCACGCCCAGCGTCCTGTGCAGCGGCGTCGCGTCGGCGATGAAGAGACAGGTCGGCGTGGCCGTCGCGGCGTTGGTCAGGCTCACCGCGCAATCGCCCGGGGCACGGCAGGGGTCGGCCACGTCGAGCTCGAAGCGCTGGGCCTCGACCTGCACCGTGGCCGCGCCTTCGATGACGTGGAACACCATCGCGGGCGAGCGCACCGCCAGCGCGAGCGCCTGCCCCGGGGCGCAGCATCAGCGCATGGAAGCCGAGGATGTTCTGCGCGTCGCCGCGGTCCCGGGGTTGACGTCGCTGACCTGCGCCGCCTCCGGCACGGAGGGTCCGCACGCCAGCGCCAGCAGCGCGGCGCGCACCTGGCCCCGGGGATGGCGCAGCAGCGTGTAGGTCCGGGCCGAACGCTCGAACATCGGCGCGGGAACGATGCCGCCGTGCACGTGGGCGCCGCAACCGCGGCCGCAGTCGACCCCCTGGCGCACCCCCTCGACGACGTACGAGGCCTCCAGGTCATGGACCCGCGGCAGGTCGAGCACGTCGAACCGGACCACCGGCCCGCTGCCGTCGCGGCCGTGTTCGTGCCGCACGCCGGTGGGGCTGAGGATCAGGTCGCCGCGGCTCATCGGGCACTTCTCGCCGCCGGCCGTGGTGCAGGTGCCGCTGCCCTCGACGATGATGCGCACCGCGTTCGGCGTGTGGCGATGCGCGGGAACCCACTCGCCCGGCCGCAGCAGTTGCATGCCGAGGTGCAGCGCCGCGCTGGCCTGCATCGTGTCGAGCCTGTGGCCGGGGTTGGCGCGCACGAGCACGCGGCGCCCGGCCTTCTCGATCGGCGTCAGCGCGTCGGCCTGCAGCAGCAGCGGTCGCAGCGCCTGGTAGCGCCAGGCCGTGGCGCACGTGCGGGATTGCGGCTGGCCCGGCGGCAGCACCGAGCGCAGGCTGGGCCACAGCGGCACCAGGTTCTGCGCCTGCAGCGCGGCGCGATCGTCGGCGGGCAGGTCCTCGAGTCGTCCGAGTTCGTTCATCCTCCCTGTCCAGGCGTTCAGGCGGCCAGGCCGTTCTCGACCTGCCAGCCGTACAGCTACTGGATCGCGTCGTGGAAGCGCTCGGGCGTGCGGCGCTTCCACAGCTCGCTGCGCGCCAACCGCTCGACGCCTTTGGCGGGGTCGAGGCGCCCCATCTCGCGCGACGACAGCACGATGCGCGCGGTGCGTGCGACGCGCGAGCGCTGGTAGAGGTCGAAGGCCTTGAAGAAATCGTTGTCGCTGACGCGCAGCGCAGCGCCCGGCGTGACCGCGTCCTCGAGCGTCATGCACGCGCCTTGCGCCAGGCACTGCACCGTCGGGTGCGCGGCGTCGCCGAGCTGCGTGGGGCGGCCGAAGGTCCACCGGCCGATCGGCTCACGGTCGGCGGTGGCCCTGCGCTTCCAGTCCTTGGGCAGGTCGATGAGCTGGCGCGCCCTGGCGCAGATGCCCTCGAAGTCGCTCAGCGCCTCGGTGCGGCTGTCTTCGCGCACGCTCCACTGCTCGCGCTCGCGGCTGTGGAAGGTGACGACGGCGTTGTACGGCTCGCCGCCACGCAGCGGGTAGTGCACCCGGTGGCAATCCGGGTCGACCCGGATGCTGGCCGCGTTGCACCGCAGGTCGGCCGGGGAGTCGTGCCGGTCGACGACGGCGCGGTCGACCACGTGGCCCGTCACCCGCGCCTCGTCGCCGACGCAGTGGCGGCGCAGCGCCGACTTCACGCCGTCGGCACCGATGAGCGCGCAGCCGCGGTGCCGGCCACCCGCAGCATCGAACCCGGTCACGCCGGCGGCGTGCGGCTCGACGCGCTGCACCTGCGACGAGGTCGCGACCTGGATGCGGCCGCTGGCCAGCGCGCCTTCAAGCAGCGAGCCGTGCACATCCGCCCGGTGGATCACCGCGTACGGGTTGCCGAAGCGTTCGCGCAATGCCGCCCCGGTCGGGATGCGCCCAACCAGTGTCATGCGCCCGGCGCAGGCGAGTGGCCAGAGCGCAGACACCACCAGGTCACGGCCCGACGGCACGGTGTGCGCGCCAGCGCAGGCAGCCTGAACGTTCATACAGTATCCTTGACACGCCGGCGCCAGGGCGCTGCCCACTCCCCGCACGGAACCCCCGATGGCCCAGGATGAGATCGAGAACCGCACAGAGGCCGGCGATCTGCGCTGCCACGGCAAGGCGCCGGCAGCGCCGTCCGCGCCCGCCGACGGTGGGCTCGCCGTCATGCCGGACGGCGGCCAAGGTGCCGGCCGAGGTCGCCGCGTCCGCGCGCGGCGTGCCCCGAGATGACCGCCGTCACGCGCCAGCCGCGGCGCAGAGTCGAACCGCGTGGCGTGGCTCGCATGGCCGCCGCCGCAGCGACCGACCCGTTCGAGGCGTTGAACGCCGAGCAGCGCGCCGTTGTCGCGCACGGCAGCGCGCCACTGCTGGTAATCGCAGGCGCCGGCTCGGGCAAGACGCTGACGCT
>JBBIPS010000180.1:0-6625 GCA_037442725.1 Burkholderiales bacterium
CAAGAAGGCGACGCCTGCGAAGAAGGCCGCGAAGAAGGCAGTCAAGAAGGCCGCGCCTGCGAAGAAGGCCGCGAAGAAGGCAGTCAAGAAGGCCGCGCCGGCGAAGAAGGCCGCCAAGAAGGCGGCTCCGAAGAAGGCGCCCGCGAAGAAGGCTGCAGCAAGGAAGGCGCCCGCCGCTCCCGCTGCCCCTGCGCCTGCAGCGAAGACGGCGCTCAGCCCCGCTGCGGCATGGCCGTTCCCGACTGCGAACAAGCCCTGACTCGACAGCGTGAGCTGATCGAATCGAACCCGGCCTAGGCCGGGTTTTTTTTCTGCGTGGTCATATCGCGATCGGCGATGTCCTGAAGCGCGACTCTGATCTTCACTCTGAATTCATTGAAGGACGCAAGACTGCGATTCGCGGCCGCGCGCAGCGGCTGCACCCTGTCGCGCTCGCCGATCATTTCGAAGACGTCGGCGGTCCGCGTATAGAGAACGACCAAGTCATCGAATTCCGAGCCTGCTTCGGCATGACCGAGCGCCGCTTCGGCGTCGGCTCGTGCGCCGGCAATATCACCCAGGTTGACTTTGCACCAGGCTCGCTCACTGATCAGCTTTGGTATCAAGCGGGCTTGCCCTTGTTCCGAAGCCAGCGGCAGATTCAGATCGAGGATTCCAAGCGCAATGTCCCAATGCCGCTGAAGTGATGCCAATTCGGCGCGCAGCATTGGAATCATGCTGGTCAGGCTCCGGACCCCCAGGCCGCGATCGAGATTCGAGATCGACTCAAGCTCCATGCCAGCTGCCAATACATCGGTGGAGCATACGGAATTCGGCGTCTCACATTCACGCAACACCAGATGCGACACGTGAAACGAGGCCGAGTTGAACAGAATGACGCTCTGCATCGCGATGTCGCCACATGCCACAGCATGGCCGCGCGCGAGTCGATACCAAACCTTCGCCAATTCAGCAGAGCCGCTCCAATTGAGGGCATCGGCGACAACAAGGCAGGCGCGTGACAGCGTTTCCGAGTCCCCTGGCCCGGCCAGCGCGAAGGCTTCCTCGAGGTGTGCCGCACTTGCCGCAGGATTGCCTTGGGCGAGTTCAGCGCTCGCGATCCAGGCAGCGCTGAGTGCCGTGAGTTCGTTGTCGCCGGCAGCGACACTGACGGCATGAGATCTGCGGAATCGCCCGGACGCATTTGCGCTCAGCGACGAGAAGTGTTCAACCAGACCCTCGGTGAACATGATCCATGCGCTGAGACGCGGTTCGAATCCGGTGTTGAACGCACGCAACTCGGCGACAAGGTGACGTGCCTCGTCGAGGCGCGAGAGTCTGGCAAGCGCCCCCGCCTTCCTGGCGATGAGCAGGTGACGCTCGCCCTGATTCGCGCACGATTCGATGAGGCGACTCAGTTGCTCGAGGCCGCGCGACAACATCGGCTGGTCGCCACCACTGTTCATTGATCGAGCCCTCGCTCACCCTGTCGGGGTCAAATCCCTAGGCCAGGATCCTTTGCGCAGCCTCAGTATATTTTTGGCTAGTGCGTGTCACCACCTCCCCGGGCACCTCCGGCGCTGGCGCCTTCTTGTTCCAGGGTTTGCCGTCGACTCTCGCGGTTTCGAGCCAGTCGCGCAGGAACTGCTTGTCGAAGCTGGGTGGGTTGACGCCCTCACGGTACGAGTCGAGCGGCCAGAAGCGTGACGAGTCCGGGGTCAGGATCTCGTCCATCAGCGTGAGCGTGCCGTCGCGGTCGAGCCCGAACTCGAACTTGGTGTCGGCGATGATGATGCCGCGCGTCAGCGCAAACGCCGCCGCGTCGCTGTACAGGCGGATCGCGATGTCGCGTACCTGGGCCGATAGCTCGGCGCCGACGATCGACGTCATGCGCTCGTAGCTGATGTTCTCGTCGTGCGCACCCAGCTCGGCCTTGGTCGCCGGCGTGAAGATCGGCGCCGGCAGGCGGCTGGCGTTGTTCAGTCCCGCCGGCAAGGCCACGCCGCAGACGCTGCCGCCCTGCTGGTACTCCTTCCAGCCCGAGCCGGCGAGGTAGCCGCGCACCACCGCCTCGACCGGCAGCGGACGCAGCCGGCGCACCAGCATCGAGCGGCCGCGCACCTGCCCGACCTCGTCGGGCGCGACGACGCTCTCGGGTGCCTGGCCCGTCAGGTGGTTGGGAACGATGTGCGCGAGCCTGTCGAACCAGAACAGCGCCATGCGCGTCAGCAGTGCGCCCTTGCCGGGGATCGGCTGGCCCATCACGACGTCGAAGGCCGAGATGCGGTCGGACGCCACCATCAGCAGGCGGTCCTCACCGACGGCATAGTTGTCGCGCACCTTGCCGCGCGCGAGCAACGGCAACGAGTGCAGCTTGGATTCGAACAGGGCAGGGGTGGCGGTCATGGGCGGGGTTCCGGCTGGGGATGCGCTGTCGAGGTCGCGCGGCGTCACATTGTGCCGCCGGGGTGCGTCGGCGGCGCTGCGTCACTTGCAGCGTTGCCTGCAGTCAGCGTGCAAGAAAAAGCCCGCCATCGGGCGGGCCGGGTGGGGCTCGCGGCGCAGCGAGCGCGGCTGCCAACTGCCCTTGTGCGGCGGGTTCAGTTGACCACCTGGGCCAGCGCGCCACTGGCGTAGCGCTGGGCCACGGTGGTCAGCGGCAGGGCCTTGATCTTGCTGCCCTGCCCGGCGCAACCGAACTGCTGGTAGCGCTGCATGCACAGCGTCCTGGCAGCCTCGCGCGCGGGCTTGAGGTAGTCGCGCGGGTCGAACTTGCCCGGGTTCTCGGTCAGGTAGCGCCGGATCGCCGCGGTCATCGCCAGCCTGATGTCGGTGTCGATGTTGACCTTGCGCACACCGTACTTGATCGCCTCCTGGATCTCCTCGACGGGCACGCCGTAAGTCTCCTTCATGTCGCCGCCGTACTTGCGGATCTCGGACAACAGTTCCTGCGGCACGCTCGAACTGCCGTGCATCACAAGGTGCGTGTTGGGGATGCGGCGGTTGATCTGCTTGATTCGATCGATCGCCAGGATGTCGCCGGTGGGCTTGCGCGTGAACTTGTAGGCGCCGTGGCTGGTGCCGATGGCGATGGCCAGCGCGTCGAGCTGGGTGCGCTTGACGAAGTCGGCCGCCTGCTCGGGGTCGGTGAGCAGCTGCTCGCGCGTCATCGTCGACTCGGTGCCGTGGCCGTCTTCCTTGTCGCCCTTCATGGTCTCGAGCGAGCCCAGGCAGCCGAGTTCGCCCTCGACCGTGACGCCGAGCTTGTGCGCGATGTCGACCACCGTGCGCGTCACTTCGACGTTGTAGTCGTAGCTGGCGATGGTCTTGCCGTCGGCCTGCAGCGAGCCGTCCATCATCACCGAGCTGAAACCCAGCGCCATCGCGCCGCGGCAGACCTCGGGGCTCTGGCCGTGGTCCTGGTGCATCACCAGCGGCACCTGCGGCCAGGCCTCGATGGCGGCCTGGATCAGGTGCTTGATGAAGCTCTCGCCGGCGTACTTGCGCGCGCCTGCGCTGGCCTGCAGGATGACCGGCGCGTCGAGCTCGGCGGCGGCGGACATCACGGCCTGCACCTGCTCGAGGTTGTTGACGTTGAAAGCGGGGATGCCATAGCCGTTTTCGGCGGCGTGGTCCAGCAACTGGCGCATCGAGACGAGTGGCATGGTGAGTCCTGCGAAGTGGGGGTCGGCTCCCGGGGGATCCTGCCGCCGGTCGCCGCGAGCGGGCCGGGCGCCGCGCAGCGGACGGCTGCATTCGGGTGGCGATCGATTGTATCGACGCGCCGCGGAAGGCCCGGGCTGCCGCGCGCCGCGCATCGAACGCGCCGGGGTCACCCCCGAGCCGCACGATGAAACAACGAGTCGCTCCCGAAACTGCCTGGTCCGGGGCGTGCAGCACGCAGGCCGTCGGTCTGCGCGCTCGGTCACTCAGGCGACGCGACAGACCTTGAGCATGTTCGTGCCGCCGGGGTAGCCCATCGGTTCGCCGCACGTGATGGCGTAGGTGTCGCCCGGCTTGAGCACGCCGCGCTGCACCAGCATCTGCTCGGCCTCGGCCAGCGCCTGGTCGCGGTCGTTGTGCGTGGGCATCAGGATCGGCTGCACGTTGCGATACAGCGCCATGCGGCGCTCGGAGCCGTGCTTGTGCGTCAGGCCGAAGATCGGCACGTTGATGCCGTGCCGGCTCATCCACAGCGCGGTCGAGCCGCTTTCGGTCAACGCGATGATCGCCTTGCAGCCCAGGTGGTGCGCGGTGAACAGCGCGCCCATCGCGATGCTCTGGTCGATGCGGCCGACGTGGCGCTGCATGAAGTCGTCCTGCAGCGCGACGTTCTCGGCCCGCTCGGCCTCCAGCGCGATGGCCGCCATCTGTTCGACGGTCTCGACCGGGTACCTGCCGGTGGCAGTCTCGGCGCTGAGCATCACCGCGTCGGTGCCGTCGAGCACCGCGTTGGCGACGTCGCTGACCTCGGCGCGGGTCGGCACCGGGTTGACGATCATGCTCTCCATCATCTGCGTGGCGGTGATGGCGATCTTGTCGAGCGCGCGCGCCATGCGGATCATCTTCTTCTGCAGCGCCGGCACGGTGGCGTTGCCCACCTCCACCGCCAGGTCGCCGCGCGCGACCATGATGCCGTCGCTGGCGCGCAGGATCGCCTCGAGCTGCGGGATCGCCTCGCAACGCTCGATCTTGGCGATCAGCGCCGGCTTGTGGCGCCAGGGCTCGCCGGCCACATTGGCCAACTGGCGCGCCATCTCCATGTCGGTGGCGTTCTTCGGGAAGCTCACCGCGAGGAAGTCGGCCTGGATCGACATCGCGATCTTGATGTCCTCCATGTCCTTGGCGGTCAGCGCCGGCGCGGTCAGACCGCCGCCCAGCTTGTTGATGCCCTTGTTGCTGCCCAGTTCGCCGCCGGCCCTGACGGTGGTCTGCACCTGCTCGCCGTGCACCGCGTCGACGCTGAGCACGATCAGGCCGTCGTTGAGCAGCAGCGTGTCGCCGGGTTTGACGTCGCGCGGCAGGTCCTTGTAGTCCAGGCCCACGCCGTCGCTCGCACCCGGCGCGGTGCGGGCGCCGTCGAGCACGAACGGCGCTCCGGCCACCAGCGTGACCTTGCCGTCGGCGAAGGTGCCGACGCGGATCTTGGGGCCCTGCAGGTCGGCCATCACCGCCACCGGCTTGCCGGCGCGCGCGGCGCACTCGCGCACCAGCGCGGCGCGATCGACGTGGTCCTGTGCCGTGCCGTGGCTGAAGTTCATCCGCACCACGTCGACGCCGGCCCGCAGCAGCCGCTCGAGCAGCTCAGGACTGCTGCTGGCGGGGCCGAGCGTGGCGACGATCTTGGTGGCGCGTGTCATGAGGTGGCGGGCGGCAAGGGCAGGCGGCGATTATCGCCACCCGCCCGCGCCACACGGCGACCGCACGGTCACGCCGCCGATACCGGTGCAGCCTCGCGCACCTCGGCGGCATCGGCCACCGCGAGTGCCGTCATGTTGACCACGCGCCGCATCGTCGCCGAGGGCGTCAGGATGTGCGCCGACGCGGCCGCACCGAGCAGGATCGGCCCGATCGTCACGCCGTTGCCGCCGGTGACCTTGAGCACGTTGAACAGGATGTTGGCCGCATCCAGGTTGGGCAGCACCAGCAGGTTGGCCGCGCCGGCCAGCGTGCCGTCGGCCAGGAAGCCCTTGCGGATCGTCTCCGACAGCGCGGCGTCACCTTGCAGTTCACCGTCGCACTCGATGTCGGGTGCGCGCTGCACGAACAGGTCGCGCGCGCTGCGCATGCGCAGCGCCGAGGCGCGCTTGGACGAGCCGAAGATCGAGTGCGACATGAACGCCACCTTGGCCGGCATGCCGAAACGCTGCACGACGCGAGCCGCCATCAGCGCGATGTCGGCCAGTTCTTCCGCCGTCGGCTCCTCGTTGACGAAGGTGTCGGCGATGAACAGCGTGTGCTGGTCGAGCATCACCGCGTTCATCGCGGCAAAGGTGCGCGCGCCCGGCCGCAAGCCGATGACCTGGCGCAGATGGTCGAGATGCGCGTCGTAGCGGCCGACCAGACCGCACAGCATCGCGTCGGCTTCGCCGCGTTTGAGCATCAGCGCGGAGATCAGCGTGTTCGAGCGCCGTACCGCCGCCTTGGCCGCTTCGGGCGAGACGCCCTCGCGCCCCATGATGCGGTGGTACAGCTCCCAGTAGGCGCGGAAGCGCGGGTCGTTCTCGGGGTCGCAGACCTCGAAGTCGACGCCGGCGGCCAGGCGCAGGCCGGCACGCTCGATGCGCATCGCGATCACCGCCGGCCGGCCGACCAGGATCGGCGTGGCCAGCCCCTCGTCGCGCACCACCTGCAGCGCGCGCAGCACGCGCTCGTCCTCGCCTTCGGCGTACACGACGCGCGCCGGGGCCCTGGCGCAGGCGGCGCGCGCCGCGGCGAACACCGGGCGCATCACCATGCCGGTCTGGTAGACGAAGCGGTGAGTTGCTGGCGGTAGGCCTCGAGATCGGCGATCGGCCGCGCCGCGATGCCCGATTCGGCCGCCGCCCTGGCCACCGCCGGCGCGATGCGCAGGATGAGGCGAACGTCGAACGGCTTGGGGATGATGTAGTCGGGGCCGAACTTGAGCTCCTCGCCGGCGTAGGCG
>JBBIPS010000181.1:0-6619 GCA_037442725.1 Burkholderiales bacterium
CGGGCAAGCCGTGGCCGACGCGCAGGCGCTGCGCGAGCGCATTCGCGCGGCGGTGCGCGACGGCAAGGGCCGGGTGATGCAGTGGCGCGTCGAGCGCGGCGGCGCGACGGTCGATCTCGAGGTGACGCCGCGCGTGGTGGTCGACGCCGGGCACGACAGCGGCCGCATCGACGCCTTCGTCGGCCAGCCGCCGGCGCTGGTCAGCGTGCGGCTGGGCCCGCTCGAAGGTCTCGCGCGAGGTGCCGCGCGTACCTGGGAGGTCAGCGCCCTGACGCTGCGCATGTTCGGCCGCATGCTCGTCGGCGAGGCGTCGCTGCGCAACCTGAGCGGGCCGCTGACGATCGCCGACTACGCCGGCCAGTCGGCGCAGCAGGGGCTGGCCTACTACCTCGCCTTTCTGGCACTCGTCAGCGTCAGCCTGGGTGTGCTCAACCTGCTGCCGCTGCCGATGCTCGATGGCGGGCACCTGATGTATTATCTTTTCGAGGGTCTGACCGGGCGCCCGGTTTCCGACGCGTGGCTCGAACGCCTGCAGCGTGGCGGCATCGCAGTGCTGCTGCTGATGATGTCGGTGGCCCTCTTCAACGACGTCGCCCGCCTGTTGGGCCTGCACTGAAAGAGCCCGAGAGTAATTCGCCCATGCCCGCTCGTCACCCCGGAGATGACCTGCCCGTCGCTGCCGTTGCGCGCCACAGTCCGTGCGATGGCTTTGCATGGCACCTGGATCCGGCGGCCATCCGGGCGCCGCTCGGGCGGGCGCGAAAGACGATCACGCCCTGACCCCCGAATGCACCTCTTTTCCCCGCCGAGTCTGTTCCGCCCTGCACTGCTGTCTCTGGCCTGCCTGGCTGCGCCGGCGGCGCACGCCGTCGAGCCCTTCGTGCTGCAGGACATCCGCGTCGAGGGGCTGCAGCGCACCGATGCCGGCACCGTCTTCGCTGCGCTGCCGTTCCGCGTCGGCGACACCTACAGCGACGACAAGGGTGCGGCCGCGCTGCGCGCCCTGTTCGCCACCGGCCTGTTCAAGGACGTGCGCATCGAGATCGACGGCAAGGTCGCGGTGATCGTCGTCGACGAGCGGCCGGTCATCCAGTCGGTCAGCTTCGTCGGGCTGAAGGAGTTCGACAAGGACGTGCTCGTCAAGTCGCTCAAGGATGCCGGCATCGGCGAGGGCCTGCCCTTCGACCGCGCCCTGGTCGACCGTGCCGAGCAGGAGATCAAGCGCCAGTACCTGTCGCGCAGCCTGTACGGCGCCGAAGTGGTGACCACCATCACACCGACCGAACGCAACCGCGTCAACGTCAGCTTCACGATGTCCGAGGGCGATGCGGCGCGCATCAGGGAGATCCGCATCATCGGTGCCAAGGCCTTCAGCGAGTCGACACTGGCGGGGCTGATGGACCTGACCACCAGCGGCTGGCTGACCTGGTACACCAAGAACGACCGCTACTCGCGCGCCAAGCTCAACGCCGACCTCGAGACGATCCGCGCGTACTACCTGAACCGCGGCTACCTCGAGTTCAACATCGAGTCGGCGCAGGTGACGATCTCGCCCGACAAGCAGGACATCGCGATCACGCTGACGGTCAAGGAGGGCCAGCCCTACACCGTGACCGCGGTCCAGTTGCAGGGCGAGTACCTCGGCAAGGAGGATGAGTTCAGGCGGCTCGTCTCGATCCGGCCCGGCCAGCCTTACCGTGCCGCCGACGTCGCGGCGACGACCAAGGCCTTCACCGATCGTTTCGGTGTCTACGGCTATGCCTTCGCTCGCGTCGAGTCGCGTCCCGAGATCGACCGCAGCACCGGCCAGGTGGCGCTGACGCTGGTGGCCGAGCCGCAGCGCCGCGTCTACGTGCGCCGCATCGACGTCGCCGGCAACACCCGGACCCGCGACGAAGTGGTGCGGCGTGAATTCCGCCAGCTCGAATCGTCGTGGTACGACGGTGCGCGCATCAAGCTGTCGCGCGAGCGCGTCGATCGCCTGGGCTACTTCAAGGACGTCAACGTCGATACCAACGAGGTGGCGGGCTCGCCCGACCAGGTCGACCTGGCCGTGGCCGTGACCGAGAAGCCGACCGGCAACCTGCTGCTCGGCGTGAGCTTCTCGAGCGCCGACAAGTTGGCCGTCACGGCGTCGATCAAGCAGGACAACGTGTTCGGCTCGGGCAACTACCTCGGACTCGAGGTCAACACCAGCAAGACCGCGCGCAGCCTGGTGTTCAGTTCGGTCGACCCGTACTTCACCGTCGACGGCATCTCGCGCGGCATCGACCTGTTCTACCGGACGACGCGGCCCTACAACAGCCTGGGCGACGCCTACCAGATCAGCAATCCGGGCGGCGCGGTGCGTTTCGGCGTGCCCTTCACCGAGGTCGACACGGTGTTCTTCGGCATCGGCATCGAGCAGACCAACATCGGCGCCAGCACCGGCATCCCGAACCAGTACTTCGACTATCGCTTGCGCTACGGCCCGACGAGCACCTCGCTGCCGCTGACGCTGGGCTGGGCGCGCGACCAGCGCGACAGCGCGCTGGCGCCCACCGCGGGCAGCTACCAGCGCGTCAACCTCGAGTGGAGCGTGGCCGGCGACGTGCGCTACCTGCGCAGCAACCTGCAGGCCCAGCAGTTCATCCCGCTCGGCACGCGCCTCAGCCTGGGTTTGAACGCCGAGCTGGGCTATGGCCAGGGGCAGGGCGGCCGGCCCTATCCGGTGTTCAAGAACTTCTATGGCGGCGGGCTGGGCTCGGTGCGGGTCTTCGAGCAGGGGTCGCTGGGGGTGATCGACCCGACCGGCGCCTACATCGGCGGCGCCCGCAAGTTCAATCTCAACGCCGAGCTGTACTTTCCGGTGCCGGGCACTGGCAACGACAAGTCGCTGCGTATCTTCGCCTTCGGCGACGCCGGCAACGTCTGGCGCGACGGCGAGCCGATGACGGCGGCCAGCCTGCGCGCTTCAGCGGGGCTGGGCCTGTCGTGGATCTCGCCGGTCGGCCCGCTCAAGCTGAGCTGGGGCGTGCCGCTGCGCAAGCAGCCGACGGATAGAATCCAACGCTTCCAATTCCAGATCGGGACCGCGTTCTGATGTTCACCAAGATGAGTCTGAAGTCGCTCGCGCTGGCTGCTGCCGTGCTGACGGTGGGCCTGACCGCGCAAGCGCAGGAGCTGAAGATCGGCTACGTCAACAGCGAGCGCGTGCTGCGCGAAGCGGCGCCGGCCAAGGCTGCGCTGGCACGCATGGAAGCCGACTTCAGCAAGCGTGACCGGGACCTCAACGAGCAGGCTGCCAGGCTCAAGGCCGCCGCCGACAAGCTCGAGAAGGAAGCGCCGGCGCTGGCCGAGGCCGAGCGCAACCGGCGCCAGCGCGAACTGGTCGAGCAGGACCGTGACCTGCAGAGGAAGCGGCGCGAGTTCCAGGAGGACCTGAACCAGCGTCGCAACGAGGAGACCGCGGGCATCGTCGAGCGCGCGAACAAGGTCATCAAGCAGATCTTCGACGCCGAGAAGTACGACGTGATCCTGCAGGACGTGGTCTTCGCAGGGGCGCGCGTGGACATCACCGAGAAGGTGATCAAGGCGCTCAACACGGCGTCGGCCGGCCGTTGAAGGCCGGCGCAGCAGCGGCGCGGTGTCGCATCCGGAATTGCCGGTCCGCCTGGGCGAGATCGTTGCCGCACTCGGCGGCGAACTGGTCGGCGATGCCGACCTGCGCATCGCCAGGCTGGCTGCGCTGGAGGCCGCCGATGCGGCGGCGCTGAGCTTTCTCGCGCACCCGCGCTATGCCGCACAGCTGGCCACGTCGCGCGCCGCCTGCGTGATCGTCGCTGCGGCGATGCGCGAGGCCGCGCTGGCGCGCGGCGCCGCGATCATCGTCGATGACCCCTACCTGTACTTCGCGCGCCTGACGCAGTGGTGGGCGTCGCGTCGGCGCCGGCCGCCGACGCCGGGTGTGCACGCCAGCGCGGTGATCGAGCCGGGTGCGCGCATCGATGCGAGTGCGTCGATCGCTGCGATGGCCAGCATCGGTGCGGACGCCGAGATCGGCCCGGGGGCGGTGATCGGCGCGCATTGCGTCCTCGGTGCGCGCGCACGCGTGGGCGCGGCAACGCGGCTGCACCCGCGCGTGACGCTCGGCGAGGACTGCCGCATCGGCGCGCGCGGCATCGTCCACCCCGGCGTGGTGATCGGCGCCGACGGTTTCGGTTTCGCGCCGGCGGGCCGTGGCGACGCGGCGCGCTGGGAGAAGATCGAGCAGCTCGGTGCGGTGCGCATCGGCGACGACGTCGAGATCGGTGCCAACACCTGCATCGACCGCGGTGCGCTCGGCGACACGGTGATCGATGACGGCGTCAAGCTCGACAACCTGATCCAGATCGGGCACAACGTGCGCATCGGCGCGCACAGTGCGATGGCCGGCTGCGTCGGCATCGCCGGCAGCGCGACGATCGGCCGCTTCTGTACCGTCGGTGGCGGTGCCATCATCCTGGGCCACCTCGAACTCGTCGACCATGTGCACATCACCGCGGCCACGCTGGTGACACGCTCGATCCTTCAGCCGGGGCGGTACAGTGGCGCGTTTCCTTTCGACGACAACGCGTCGTGGGAGAAGAACGCCGCGACATTGCGCCAGTTGTACCGCCTGCGCGAGCGCGTGCGCGCGCTCGAGAAGCGCGTTGGAGACTGAGAGATGCAGACCCGCGTGTTCGACATCCACAAGATCCTGCAGCGACTGCCGCACCGCTACCCCTTCCTGCTCGTCGACCGGGTGCTCGAGTTCGAGGCGAACCGACGCATCAAGGCGCTGAAGAACGTCACGATCAACGAGCCCTTCTTCACCGGCCACTTCCCGCACCGGCCGGTGATGCCAGGCGTGCTGATGATCGAGGCGCTGGCGCAGACCGCCGCGTTGCTGTCGTTCGAGTCGCTGGGCCAGGCGCCTGACGCCCACACCGTGGTGCTGTTCCTCGGCATCGACGGCGCGCGCTTCAAGCGCGTCGTCGAGCCCGGTGACCAGCTGATCCTCGAAGCCGGCATCGAGCGCGCCAAGGCCGGCATCTACAAGTACAGGACGCGCGCCAGCGTCGGCGGCGAGACCGCGGTCGAGGCCGAGCTGATGTGCACGATGCGCAGGACGGCCTGATTCCGGTCGACGCCATGGCGCAGATCCATCCGAGCGCGATTGTCGATCCAGGCGCCGAGTTGGCGGGCGACGTCAGCGTCGGTCCGTACGCGGTGATCGGCCCGCACGTGGTGCTCGGCGCGGGAACGACCGTCGGCGCTCATTGCGTGATCGAAGGCCACACCACGCTGGGGCGCGACAACCGCATCTTCGCCTTCGCCTCGCTCGGCGCGGCGCCGCAGGACAAGAAGTACGCCGGCGAGCCGACGCGACTCGAGATCGGCGATGGCAACACGATCCGCGAGTTCTGTACCGTCAACACCGGCACGCTCCAGGACGCCGGAGTGACCCGCCTCGGCGACGACAACTGGATCATGGCGTACGTGCACGTCGCGCACGACTGCCAGGTCGGCAGCCACACCATCATCGCCAACGCCACCCAGCTCGGCGGCCATGTGCACCTGGGCGACTGGGCGTTCCTCGGCGGCCTGTCGGGCGTGCATCAGTTCGTGCGCGTCGGCGCGCACGCGATGACGGGGTTCCAGACCCGCCTGGCGCAGGACCTGCCGCCTTTCGTCACCGCGGCCGGCAATCCGGCTGCCGTGCAGGGCGTCAACGCCGAGGGGCTGCGCCGGCGCGGCTACGGTGTCGACCGCATCGCGCAGGTCAAGCAGATGCATCGGCTGCTGTATCGCAAGGGCCTGACGCTGGTCGCCGCGAGCGCCGAGATCGGCGGGCTGCGCGGCGTATCGGCCCAGACCGACGCCGACGTCGACCTGATGCTCGACTTCCTGGCCGCCGCACAGCGCGGCATCGTCCGCTGAGGCGGGCATGACCGGTGCGGCGCTGCGACTGGGCCTGGTCGCCGGCGAGGCCTCGGGCGATCTTCTCGGCGGCATGCTGTTGCGCGGGCTGAAGTCGCGCTGGCCTTCGTTGCAGGCCGGCGGCGTCGGCGGCCCGTGCATGGTCGAGCAGGGGTTCGACGCCTGGTGGCCGCACGAGCGGCTGTCGGTGTTCGGCTATGTCGATGCGCTGGCGCGTCTGCCCGAGTTGCTGCGGCTGCGGCGCAGTCTCGGCGATCGGCTGCTGCGCGAACGTCCCGCCGCATTCATCGGTGTCGATGCGCCGGACTTCAACTTCGGCCTCGAGACGCGCTTGCGTGCCGCCGGTATGCGCACCGTGCACTTCGTCTGCCCATCGATCTGGGCCTGGCGCGCCGAGCGCGTGCATCGTCTGGCGCGCGCGGCCGACCATGTGCTGTGCCTGTTCCCGTTCGAGCCGTCGCTGCTGCAGCGCCACGGCATCGCCGCGACCTACGTCGGCCACCCGCTGGCCGACGCCATCCCGCCCGAGCCGCCGCGCGCAGCCAGTCGCGCCGCACTCGGGTTCGGTGTCGACGAGACGGTGGTGGCACTGCTGCCCGGCAGCCGGCGCAGCGAGATCGACCACATCGCGCCGTGCATCGCCGGCGCGGCCGCGCTGATGCGGCACCAGCGACCGGCG
>JBBIPS010000182.1:0-6576 GCA_037442725.1 Burkholderiales bacterium
CGCAGTGCCGCACATCGCGCCGGCCGGGCTCGAGGCGGCGGCTGCGCTGCACCCCGCGCTGCAGCGCCTGGCCGGCGCTTCGGTCGCGATGCAGCAGGTGCGCGCGCTGATCGAGCGCGTCTCGCGTGGCATGGCGCCGGTGATGGTGCAGGGCGAGTCGGGCACCGGCTAGGAACTCGTCGCACGCGCCATCCACGAAGTCAGTCCACGCGCCGGCCAGCCGTTCATCGCCGTGAACTGCGGCGCCATCCCCGAGCAGCTGCTCGAAGCCGAGTTCTTCGGCTATCGCAAGGGCGCCTTCACCGGCGCTGCCGAGGACCGCGCCGGCTTCTTCCAGGCCGCCAGCGGCGGTACGCTGTTCCTCGACGAGATCGGCGACCTGCCGTTGGCGATGCAGAGCAAGTTGCTGCGCGTCATCCAGGAGCGCTCGGTGCGGGCAATCGGTGCCATCGCCGAGCTGCCGATCAATGTGCGTATCGTCAGCGCCACCCACAAGGACCTGGCGGCCGAGGTGCACGAGGGGCGTTTCCGGCAGGACCTGTACTACCGGCTGAACGTGATCCAGATTCGCATGCCGCCGCTGCGCGAGCGCGTCGACGACTTGCCGGTGATCTGCGCCGCGGTGCTCGAGCGCATCGCGCGCGATGCCGGTGTCGCGCCGGCACCGCGGCTGGCGCCCGATGCGCTCGAGCACCTTGCGGGCTACGGCTTCCCGGGCAACGTGCGCGAACTCGAGAACCTGCTGCACCGGGCGGTGGCGTTGTCCGACGGCGAGCTGATCGCGCGCAGCGACATCGGGCTCGATGACGAGCCGGCCGTCGACGGCCAGCTTCGCGCGCCCGAGGCGGCCGTCGAAGCGCACGCCGCCCGGCACGAGCCCATGCCGGCTGCGGCCCACACGCTGGCGCTGCCCGACGACCTGGTCGCGCATCTCGATCAGGTCGAGCGCGACGTGCTGATCCGCGCCCTCGAGCAGCATCGCTTCAACCGCACCGCCGCCGGCGCCAGCCTCGGGTTGTCGCTGCGCCAGATGCGCTACCGCATGGCGCGGCTGGGCATCAGCGTGGCCGACCACGGTGCCGAGTGAAGGCCGGCCGGGCCGCGCGGCCTGGCGCGACGGCTGGTGGTCGCCGGCGCGGCGTGTCGACTCGCCGCACTTCGGGCCGCGACCTCCCGGCGCGCGCGTCGAGCTGGTCGTGATCCACTCGATCAGCCTGCCGCCGGGCGAGTACGGCGGCGCGGCCATCGAGCAGCTCTTCACTGGTCGACTCGACTGCGACGCTCATCCCTATTACGCTCGACTGCGCGGCGTGCGGGTCTCGGCGCACTTCGTGCTGCGCCGCGACGGCGCGCTGCTGCAGTTCGTCTCGTGCGACCAGCGCGCCTGGCACGCCGGCGCATCGCACTGGGCCGGCCGCGACAACTGCAACGACTGGTCGATCGGCGTCGAACTCGAAGGGCTCGAGGGCGCGTCCTTCGAGCCGGCGCAGTACGCGGCACTGGCGCGGCTGCTGCGGGCGCTGCGCCGGCACTATCCGGTGACGCAGGTCGTCGGCCACGAGCACGTCGCACCGGGACGCAAGCATGACCCCGGCGCCGGCTTCGACTGGGCCCGGCTGCGCGCTGCGCTGGGCTGGCCGGCGGACCGGTTTCCACGCCCCGCCGACCCGAGCGCGAACGCTACGGGTAGTGGTTGAATGGCCTGAAGACACCAGATATAGTGTGCGCCACGCTCGCAGCCGGTCGGCGGGGTTTGCCTGCCGGGAACCTGCCAGCGCGGCGCGCGCGCCAGTCCAGCAGGCGGCCGCCGGTGCGGCGGTCGCGTCAACTCCAGGAGGACGATCCATGCACGCAGGTGCCATCACCAGCCAGGGCGCCGCAGCCGCGCTGCACCTGTCGCCGCAGGCCGTGGCCGTGGCGGCGGCCTACGCCGGCTACCAGATCATCCGGCGCAACGGGTCGGTGGTGGCGTTCGAGCCGAACAAGATCGCCGTCGCGCTGATGAAGGCATTCCTGGCGGTGCACGGCACGCAGGGCGCAGCCTCGGCCAGTGTGCGCGAGACCGTCGACGTGCTGACCGAGGCGGTGGTGCGCGCGCTGTTGCGCTCGCGTCCGGGCGGCGGCACCTTCCACATCGAGGACGTGCAGGACCAGGTCGAACTCGGGCTGATGCGCGGCGGCCACCACGAAGTGGCGCGCGCCTACGTTCTCTACCGCGAACGCCGCGCGCAGGAGCGCGCACGCCAGGCGCAGCAGGCACAGCCGCCCGAGCCGGCGCTGCAGGTCACCGAGCGCGGCCAGCGCGTGCCGCTGGACCTGCCCCGACTGCAGGCCCTGATCGAAGCGGCGTGCGCGGGCCTGGGCGAGGGCGTCGAGGCCACGCCGATCCTGGCCGAGACGCGGCGCAACCTGTACGACGGCGTGCCGATCGAGGAGGTGCACAAGGCCGCCATCCTGGCTGCACGCACGCTGATCGAGAAGAACCCGGCCTACACGCGCGCCACCGCCCGGCTGCTGCTGCACACCATCCGCAACGAGATCCTCGGCGAGGAGATCGACCAGGCGGCGATGGGCGAACGCTATGCCGAGTACTTCGCGCAATACATCAAGAAGGGTGTCGAGGCCGAACTGCTCGACAGCAAACTGCAGCACTACGACCTGGCACGGCTGGGTGCCGCACTCGACGCCGGGCGCGACCTGCAGTTCGATTACCTCGGCCTGCAGACGCTGTACGACCGCTACTTCCTGCACATCGACGACGTGCGCATCGAGATGCCGCAGGCGTTCTTCATGCGCGTGGCGATGGGACTGGCGCTGAACGAGATCGATCGCGAGGCGCGCGCGATCGAGTTCTACCAGGTGCTGTCGTCGTTCGACTTCATGTCGAGCACGCCGACGCTGTTCAATTCGGGCACCCGGCGCCCGCAGCTGTCAAGCTGTTACCTCACGACCGTCGCCGACGACCTGGACGGCATCTACGAGTCGCTCAAGGACAACGCGCTGCTGTCCAAGTACGCCGGCGGCCTGGGCAACGACTGGACGCGCGTGCGCGCGCTGGGCTCGCACATCAAGGGCACCAACGGCAGGAGCCAGGGCGTGGTGCCGTTCCTCAAGGTCGTCAACGACACCGCGGTGGCGGTCAACCAGGGCGGCAAGCGCAAGGGCGCGGTGTGCGCCTATCTCGAGACCTGGCACCTCGACATCGAGGAGTTCCTCGAGCTGCGCAAGAACACCGGCGACGATCGCCGGCGCACGCACGACATGAACACCGCCAACTGGGTGCCCGACCTGTTCATGCGTCGCGTCGTCGAGGGTGGCACCTGGACGCTGTTCTCGCCCTCGACCTGCCCCGAGCTGCACGACAAGTCCGGCGCCGCCTTCGAGCAGGCGTATGTCGCCTGCGAGGACAAGGTCGATCGCGGCGAGATCAAGCTCTACAAGCGCATGCCGGCACGCGACCTGTGGCGCAAGATGCTGTCGATGCTGTTCGAGACCGGGCATCCGTGGATCGCCTTCAAGGACGCCTGCAACGTGCGCTCGCCGCAGCAGCACGCCGGCGTCGTGCACTCGAGCAACCTGTGCACCGAGATCACGCTCAACACCAGCGACACCGAGATCGCGGTGTGCAACCTGGGCTCGGTGAACCTGGCCCGGCACCTGGTGGACGGCCCGAACGGCAAGGTCATCGACCACGCCAGGCTCGAGCGCACGGTCGGCACCGCGATGCGCATGCTCGACAACGTCATCGACCTGAACTACTACGCGGTCAAGAAGGCGCGCGATGCCAACCTGCGTCACCGTCCGGTCGGACTCGGGTTGATGGGGTTCCAGGACGCGCTCTACCAGTTGCGCATCCCCTACGCGTCGCAGGCCGCGGTGGAGTTCGCCGACCGCTCGATGGAGGCGATCTGCTATCACGCCTACTGGGCCTCGACCGAGCTGGCCGAGGAGCGCGGCCGCTACTCGAGCTTTCGCGGCTCGCTGTGGGACCGCGGCGTGCTGCCGCTCGACACGCTCGACCTGCTGGCGCAGGCGCGCGGCGCCGCGCCGGCCGACGGCGCCGCCGTGCCGAGCTACGTCGAAGTCGACCGTTCGAGCACGATGGACTGGAACGCGCTGCGCGAGCGCATCAGGCAGCACGGCATGCGCAACTCGAACTGCGTGGCGATCGCACCGACGGCGACGATCTCCAACATCATCGGCGTCGACGCCTCGATCGAGCCCTCGTTCAGCAACCTGTCGGTCAAGTCGAACCTGTCGGGCGAGTTCACGATCATCAACGAGTACCTGGTGCGCGACCTCGAGCGGCTCGGCCTGTGGGACGACGTGATGGTGATGGACCTCAAGCACTTCGATGGCTCGCTGCAGCGCATCGATCGCGTGCCCGAGGAGTTGAAGCAGCTCTACGCCACCGCCTTCGAGGTCGAACCGGAGTGGCTCATCGAAGCCGGTGCGCGGCGCCAGAAGTGGATCGACCAGGCGCAATCGCTCAACCTCTACATGGCCGGCGCTTCCGGCAAGAAGCTCGACGAGACCTACAAGCTGGCCTGGCGGCGCGGCCTGAAGACGACCTACTACCTGCGCACGATGGGCGCGACGCACGCCGAGAAGTCGACCGTCGGTGCGGGTGCGATGAATGCGGTGTCGAGTGACGGCGGGTCGTCGGCACTCGGTGCGGCGGCAGCACTCGAGCCGATGGGCGCAGCGCCCGGCAGTGACGCCAGGTTCTGCGCCATCGACAACCCGGACTGCGAGGCGTGCCAGTGAAGACGGGCGTGCGCGCGCGCCTTGCAGCGGGCACGACGCGATCCGTGCGTGACCTGTCGACGAGCGGCACGCGCGCTGCGCGACCGAGGTCCGCGTCGACGACTTCCGAGCGTCGCATCACGATGCACTGCTGCAACATCACCAGCGAGCGGATGTCAATAAGTGCTTGGTGTTTGATCACAACACTCAGATAATCCGCGACCATAGGAAGCACATACATGCTGGTCTGGGAAGACGACGTCCGACCCCCTTCGACGATTCCATCGAACCACGCCGCGCCGCAGCCGATGAGCCCCGCGCGGTTGGTGCTTCCGTCCCTCCAGAGTGAACTGCAACCGGCATTGAACGCGGATCCGGCGGCGCCGGTTTCGATCCACCCTGCGGCGGCTGCACGAGCCGCTGCCGCCGCGGCGGCGACGCCGCAGAACGCCCGGCGCGTCATCGCCGCCGAGAAGCGCGTCATCAACGGCCGGACCGACGTCAACCAGCTGGTGCCGTTCAAGTACAAGTGGGCCTGGGAAAAGTACCTCGCTGCGTGCGCCAACCACTGGATGCCGCAGGAGATCAACATGTCGCGCGACATCGCGACGTGGAAGCACCCGGACGGCCTGACCGAAGACGAGCGCCGCATCATCATGCGCAACCTCGGCTTCTTCGTCACTGCCGATTCGCTGGCGGCCAACAACATCGTGCTCGGCACCTATCGCCATATCAGCGCGCCCGAGTGCCGGCAGTTCCTGCTGCGCCAGGCGTTCGAGGAGGCGATCCACACCCACGCCTACCAGTACATCGTCGAGTCGCTCGGGCTGGACGAAGGCGAGATCTTCAACGCCTACCACGAGGTTGCGTCGATCCGCGACAAGGACGAGTTCCTGATCCCGTTCATCGACGCGATCATGGCCCCGGGCTTCCACACCGGCACGCCCGAAGCCGACCAGACGCTGTTGCGCTCGCTGATCGTCTTTGCCTGCCTGATGGAGGGGCTGTTCTTCTACGTCGGCTTCACGCAGATCCTGGCGCTGGGCCGGCAGAACAAGATGACCGGCGCGGCCGAGCAGTACCAGTACATCCTGCGCGACGAGTCGATGCACTGCAACTTCGGCATCGACCTGATCAACCAGATCAAGCTCGAGAACCCGCAACTCTGGACGGCGAGCTTCAAGGCCCAGATCAAGGGGCTGTTCGTCAAGGCCGTCGAACTCGAATACCGCTATGCCGAGGACACCATGCCGCACGGTGTGCTGGGCATGAATGCGTCGATGTTCAAGGGCTACCTGCGCTACATCGCCAACCGGCGCGCGACGCAGATCGGCCTCGAGCCGCTCTTTCCGAACGAGGAGAACCCGTTCCCGTGGATGAGCGAGATGATCGACCTGAAGAAGGAGAGAAATTTTTTTGAAACGCGCGTCATCGAGTACCAATCCGGTGGCGCGCTGAGCTGGGATTGAATGCACCGGGCCCCAGTGCCCGGCCTTCGCCCCGGCGGCAGATCAAGATTCGCACCCAGGACATCGTCGCCACGAGAAGCGACGAGCCAGGGTGCAACCCCGTTCACCGGAGTGGATGGTGAAGCCGGCCTCAAGCGGCGGCTGTCCGAGCCGGTGAATTTCTCCGTCGCAAGTTCGACGGGGTATTTCTCGCAACTTGATCAAGGAGATCGAAATGGCAACTGCGAAGAAGGCTGCGGCCAAGAAGCCTGCTGCGGCTAAGAAACCGGTAGCGAAGAAGGCGGCGAAGAAGGCCGCTCCGGCCAAGAAGGCGACCAAGAAGGCTGCGCCGGCCAAGAAAACGGTGAAGAAGGCCGCACCG
>JBBIPS010000183.1:0-6537 GCA_037442725.1 Burkholderiales bacterium
CTGTCGGCCAACATGCCGATCCTGATCAAGATCAACGGCCAGGTGCTGCAGTTGTCCGACCAGGTGCTCGCCCCGGCGCAGCCGCGCCAGTTGCTGGCCGAGGTGCTGACGCCGCAGCAGCTCGAGGAGCTCGACGACACCGGCGAGCTGAACATGGCCCTGGGCATCGAGCGCGTCGGCAGCTTCCGGCTCTCGGCGTTCAAGCAGCGCGGAACGATCGCCGGCGTGTTCCGTCACATCCCGCACCAGATCCCGGACCTCGAGTCGCTCAACCTGCCGCCGGTGCTGTCGCAGCTCGTCCTCGACAAGAACGGCCTGATCCTGATGGTCGGCGCCACCGGCACCGGCAAGAGCACGACGCTGGCGTCGATGCTCGAGCAGCGCAACCGCACGCTGGCCGGCCACATCCTGACGATCGAGGACCCGATCGAGTTCCTGTTCAGCAGCAAGAAGTCGATGGTCAATCAGCGCGAGGTCGGCCGCGACACGGTCTCGCTGCAGGTGGCGTTGCGCAACGCGCTGCGCCAGGCGCCGGACTGCATCATGATCGGCGAGATCCGCGACCGAGAAACCATGACCTCGGCGCTGAGCTACGCGCTGTCGGGCCATCTGGTGCTCGCCACGCTGCACGCCAACAACAGCTATCACGCGCTCGGCCGCATCCTGTCCTTCTACACCCCCGAGGCACGGCCGGTGCTGCTCGGCGACCTGGCCTCGGGTCTGCGCGCGGTGGTCTCGCAGCGGCTGCTGCGTGCCAGTGCCGGCGGCCGCATTCCGGCGGTGGAGGTGCTGCTCAACACCAAGCTGGTCGCCGAGATGATTGAAAAGGGCGATTTCAGCGCCGTCAAGGAAGCGATGGAGAAGTCGCTCGCCGAAGGTTCGCAGACCTTCGAGGCCGAGCTCGCGCGGTTGATCGGCGACGGCACCATCACCCGCGATGAAGGCCTGGCCTACGCCGACTCGCCGACCAACCTGATGTGGCGGCTGCAGAACGACACCGCGCCGGTGTCGCGCGCGACGCCGGTCGCGGAAGAGCCCGACGCCCCGGTGTTCTCGGACTTCACGCTCGACGTCCACCCCGAAGGCGCGCCGCAGCACCGCATCGCCGTCGGGCCGGCGGCGGAATGAGCGCCGCACGGCTGCTGCGCAGGCGCTCGCTCCCCCTCGGGGGGACGGCCCGCAGGGCCAAGGGGGGCGCCGCATGAGCGAAACGCTGCGCCTGCTCGAAGCGCTGATCGCCAGGCCGTCGGTCACCCCCGTCGACGCCGGCTGCCAGGCGCTGATCGTCGAGCGGATCGCACGGCACGGCTTCGCCTGCGAGTCGATGGACTGCGGGCCCGATGGTGCTCGCGTCACCAACCTGTGGGCGTTGCGGCGCGGCAGCCGCCCCGGCCCCACCGTCGTGATGGCGGGGCACACCGATGTGGTGCCCACCGGGCCGCTGGGCGCGTGGGCCAGCGACCCCTTCGTGCCGACGCGCCGGGACGGTCGCCTCTACGGCCGTGGCGCTGCCGACATGAAGGCCTCGATCGCCGCAATGACGGTGGCCGCCGAGGAATTTGCCCAGGCGCATCCCGACCATGCCGGTACGCTCGCGCTGCTGTTCACGAGCGACGAGGAGGGCCCCGCGCTGGACGGAACGGTGCGCGTCGTCGAGGCGCTGGCCGGGCGTGGCGAGCGGCTCGACTGCTGCATCGTTGGCGAGCCGACCTCGGTCGAGCGGCTCGGCGACACGATCAAGAACGGACGCCGCGGCTCGCTGTCGGCACGGCTCGCGGTGCACGGCGTGCAGGGCCACGTGGCCTACCCGCAATCGGCACGCAACGCGGTCCACCTGCTGTTGCCGGCGCTGGCCGAACTGGTCGCCATCGAATGGGATGCCGGCAACGAGCACTTCCCGCCGACCACGCTGCAGGTATCCAACATCCACGCCGGCAGCGGCGCGCTCAATGTCATCCCGGGCGAGGCGGCGGTGGACTTCAACTTCCGCTTCTCGACCGCGTCGACGCCGGCGGCGCTGCAGTCGCGCGTGGTCGCGCTGCTCGAGCGCCACGGCCTCGAGTACGACATCGCCTGGACTCTCGGCGGCTCGCCGTTCCTGACGCCTGCGGGCGGCCTGAGCCAGGCCCTGGCCGACGCGATCCACGCCGAGACCGGCGTGAAACCGGCGTTGTCGACGACCGGCGGCACCAGCGACGGCCGCTTCATCGCCCGCATCTGCCCGCAGGTGATCGAGTTCGGTCCGGTCAACGCGAGCATCCACAAGATCGACGAGCATGTGTGCGTGGCCGACATCGAGCCGCTGAAGAATATCTACCGGCGCACGCTCGAGGCCCTGCTCGCATGATCGACTCTGCGGCCTCGGCATCGGCCTGGGCATCGGCGGCCCGACGCCCTGCGGCCACGGGGTCAAGGTGACTGTGATCGACCTGATCGACGAGTCGGCCCAGCGGCTCGACGAAACCGGAGTCGCCTTCGGCCAGGGCACGACCAACGCCTTCGACGAGGCCGTTTGGCTCGTGCTGTGGCGGCTGGGACTGTCGCTCGACGACTTGGATGCGGTGGCCGAACGCGCGGTCTCGTCGGACGAGCTTGTCGCGGTGCAGGCCCTGATCGAGCAGCGCATAGCGAGTCGTCGGCCCAGCGCCTACTTGACCGGCGAGGCCTGGCTGCAAGGCGTACCGTTTTACGCCGACGAGCGCGCGATCGTGCCGCGCTCGCTGATCGCCGAGTGCCTCGTCGACGGCACGATCGACGCCTGGCTCGGTGACCCACCGCGGCGCGTGCTCGACGTGTGCACCGGTGGCGCCAGCCTGGCGGTGCTGGCCGCGCTGGCGTGGCCGGCCGCCATCGTCGACGCCACCGACCTCAGCGCCGATGCGCTCGCGCTGGCCCGCCGCAACGTCGAGCGCCACGGCCTGGCCGGTCGCATCATGCTGCACCAGGGCGATGGCGTGGCGCCGGTGGCGGGCCGCCGCTTCGACCTGATCCTGTGCAACCCGCCGTACGTGAATCGCGCGTCGATGGCCGCGCTGCCCGCCGAGTTCCGCGCCGAGCCGGCGCTGGCACTCGACGGCAATGCCGGCGGCGGCGTGGACGGCATGGACTTCATCCGCACCCTGCTGCGCGACGTGCCGCCGCTGCTGGCCGAGGGCGCCGCCCTGGTGCTCGAGATCGGCCACGAGCGCGCGCACTTCGAGCGCGCCTTCCCCAGGCTCGACGTCGTCTGGCTGCCCACCAGCGCGGGCGACGACCAGGTGCTGCTGATCCAGCGCGCCGCGTTGTTCGACCGCGCATGACGGCCCGGCCGCCGCGCCACCGGGCATGCTGCTGCGGCCGCGCTGCGCCGGCCGGCCCCGCCGCACCGCGGTGAAAATGTCCTGCACGCCGATCCCCCTGCCCCACCACTGGACCCAACTGCCATGCCCGACACCAACCCGCCCGCCGCCACCATGCACGCCGCAGTGATGCAGGGCTTCGGCCAGCCGCTCGCGCTGCTCGACCTGCCGCTGCCCCGACCCGATGCCGACGAGGTGCTCGTCAGGGTGCAGGCCTGCGGCGTCTGCCACTCCGACCTGCACATCATCGACGGCGACACGCCCGGCTTCAAGGCCGGCACCAAACCGCAGTTGATCCCCGGCCACGAGGTCGTCGGCACCGTGGTGGCGCGCGGCGCCGACGTGACTCATCTCGCGCTCGGCCAGCGCGTCGGCGTGGCCTGGCTGCACCACGCCTGCGGCGTCTGCGAGCAGTGCCGCGAGGGGCTCGAAAACCTGTGCCGCAAGGGCACGGTGACCGGCATGACGGTCGACGGCGGCTACGCCGAGTACATCTGCGCCAAGGCCAGTCACGCGCTGCCGGTGCCCGATGCACTGACCTCGACCGACGCCGCCCCGCTGTTCTGCGCCGGCGTCACCTCGTACCGCGCGCTGAAGAACGCCGGCGTGCACCCGGGTCAGCGCGTCGCGGTGGTCGGCCTCGGTGGCCTGGGCCACCTGGCACTGCAGATCGCGCGCGCCTTCGGCGCCGAGGTGATCGCCCTGGACGTCGCCGAGGACAAGCTGGCGGCGGCGCGCGCGCTCGGTGCGGCGCACGCGCTCGACGCCCGCTCACCCGAGACGCCGCGCGCGGTGCGTGCGCTCGGCGGCGCGCACGTGGCGGTGGTGACATCGGCCGCGCGCGCCGCTTACGACCTGGCGCTCAAATGCCTGCGACCGGCCGGAACGCTGTCGGTGGTCGGGCTGCCACCCGAGCCGCTGACCTTCTCGGCGCTGCAACTGGTCAGCGGCGAGTACCGCATCATAGGCTCGGCCGTCGGCACGCGCGACGACGTGCGCGCCACGCTTGCGCTGGCCGCTGCCGGCCGGCTGCACTGCCACAACGAGACGCGGCCGCTGGCGCAGGTCAACGCCGTGCTCGAGCAGATGCGCGCCGGTCGAATCGCGGGCCGCATCGTGCTGACCTGCGGCGGCGCCTGACTCGCCGCTGCCGCGCTCCAGCATCGCGCAGCTCCGATGATCGTCATCAGGAACCTGACGCTGCGCCGCGGCGTCAAGGTGGTGTTGAAGGACGCCAGCCTCACCCTCAACCCGGGCGAGAAGGTCGGCCTGGTCGGCCGCAACGGCGCCGGCAAGTCGTCGCTGTTCGCGCTGCTGGCCGCACGCCTGCAGGCCGACGCCGGCGACGTCGAGATGCCACCGAGCTGGCGCATCGGCGAGGTGGCGCAATCGATGCCCGAGACGGACCAGCCGGCGACCGATTTCGTCCTCGACGGCGACCTGCCGCTGGCCGAGGCGCGCGCGCTGCTGGCGGCGGCCGAGACCGCGGGCGACGGCCACGCCATCGGCGACGCGCACATGCTGCTCGAACAGGCCGGGGCGTTCGACGCACGCTCGCGTGCGCAATCGCTGCTGCTCGGGCTGGGATTCCGCAGCGAGCAGCTCGACGCGCCGGTCGAGAGCTTCTCGGGCGGTTGGCGCATGCGGCTGCAACTGGCGCGCGCGCTGATGTGTCCGGCCGACCTGCTGCTGCTCGACGAGCCGACCAACCACCTCGACCTCGACGCGCTGGTCTGGCTGGAGGGCTGGCTCAAGCGCTACAACGGCCTGATGATCGTCATCAGCCACGACCGTGAGTTCCTCGACGCGATCACCCGCGTCACGGTGCATCTGGAGGGCGCCGGTCTGACACGTTATGGCGGCAACTACAGCCTGTTCGAGGAGATGCGCGCCGAACGCATGGCGCAGCAGCTGGCGGCGTTCAGCCACCAACAGGAGAAGATCGCCCACCTGCAGCGTTTCATCGATCGCTTCCGGGCCAAGGCGAGCAAGGCCAGGCAGGCGCAGAGCCGCGTCAAGGCGCTCGATCGGCTGCAGCGCATCGCTCCGGTGCTCACCGACGGCGAATTCGACTTCGAGTTCCGCCCGCCGCAGAGCCTGCCCAACCCGATGTTGACGATGCGCGAGTTGAGCTGCGGCTACCCAGGCGCCACACCGGGCGCGGCGCCGGTCACCATCGTTCGCGGCGTCACACGCCCGGTGCTGGCCGGCCAGCGCATCGGCATCCTCGGCGCCAACGGCCAGGGCAAGTCGACGCTGGTCAAGACCATCGCGCATGTGCTCGCGCCGCTGGCCGGCGAGTTCACCGAGGGCAAGGGCCTGGGCGTCGGCTACTTCGCGCAGCAGGAGCTGGACCTGCTGAGCGAGGACGACACGCCGCTCGAGCGCATGGTGCGGCTGGCGCGCGAGGTCGGCGCGAGCGGCCAGGACTCACGCGAGCAGGCGCTGCGCGACTTTCTCGGCCAGTTCCGCTTCGTCGGCGAGATGGTGCACCAGAGGGTCGGCACGCTGTCGGGCGGCGAGCGCGCCCGGCTGGTGATGGCCACCATCGTCTGGCAGCGCCCCAACCTGCTGCTGCTCGACGAGCCGACCAACCACCTCGACCTGACGACGCGCGAGGCGCTGTCGATGGCGCTCAACGAGTTCGAAGGCACGGTGATGCTGGTCAGCCACGACCGCGCGCTGCTGCGCGAGGTCTGCGACGAGTTCTGGCTGGTCGCCGGCGGCGCGCTCAAGCCCTTCGACGGCGACCTCGACGACTACCAGCGCTGGCTGCTCGAGCAGTCGCGCGAGGTCTCCAGAGCCGCCTCCGAGCAGTCGCGCAAGGTCCGCGAGGAGGCTGCGCCCTCCAATCGCAAGGAAGACCGCAAGGCCGCCGCCGCAGCGCGGCAGGCCCGCGCCGACGAGATCAAACCGCTGAAGAAGGAACTCACGCTGACCGACCACCGGCTCGGCGTGCTGTTCGCGGAGCGCGACAGGCTGGAAGCCGGCTTCGCCGACCCCGCACTGACGCCGGAGCAGATCGCCGAGGCCGGCAAGCGGCTGAAGGCCGTCAACGAGGACATCGAGCGCCTCGAGGGCCGCTGGCTGGAGCTGTCCACCCGCATCGACGAGCTCGGCGCCGACCGCTGACGCCGGCACGGCGCTTCACCATCCGGGGTGAACGGTCATTTGCTTGCACACAATTCAATTGCTGGCG
>JBBIPS010000184.1:0-6519 GCA_037442725.1 Burkholderiales bacterium
CGATCCTCGGAAGGCAGATGCGGGCCTGCTCGGCCAACCGCGACGCTGCCCGGCTGTGCGGCATCAACGCCAAGAACGTGGTCACCTTCTCCTTTATGCTGAGCGCTGCGATAGGCGCCCTCGGAGGCTGCATAGTCTGCCCGATCACCTACGTGCAGTACGACAGCGGAACGCAGCTTGCGATAAAGGGCTTCACCGTGGCGATCCTCGGCGGCCTCTATCTCTCGCCGGAAGCTGCGGCAGCCGCGCTCGCCCGCGCCCGCTTGTTTGAAAACTTCGCGGCCAGCGCGGCGACCGCCACGCTCGCGGCCGCGGGCCACGCGCTCGAAGACCACGTCTACATCGTCGACCCGATGGGCGAGTGGATGATGCGCGCACCGGCCGATCCCGACCCGGCCCGGCTCAAGCGCGACCTCGACCGGCTGCTGCGCGCCTCCGCCGGCTGGGACCGGCCCGGACGCTGAGCGACGATGCCGATCGAGGCTGCTGCCCTCACGAAGCTGGTGCTGCTGGCACTGCTCGTGGCGCTGACGCCGCTGGCGTGGTGGTGGGTGCGCCAGCGCGGCGCGGCGCTGCACACCCGGCTCGCGGCGTTGACGCTGCTCATGCTGTTCCTGACCTTCGACCTGATCGTCTTCGGTGCCTTCACGCGGCTCACCGATGCCGGCCTGGGCTGCCCGGACTGGCCCGGCTGCTACGGCCAGGCGCATCCGTTCGATGCGCACGCCGACATCCACGCCGCGCAGAGCGCGCTGCCCAGCGGACCGGTGACGGCGATCAAGGCCTGGATCGAGATGATCCACCGCTACCTGGCGATGACGCTGGGGCTGCTCATCCTGATCGCTGCGGCGATCGCGTGGCGCCTGCGCCGTTCGCTGCCGCATTCGCCGTGGTGGGCCACGCTGACGCTGGCATGGGTGATCGCGCAGGGCCTGTTCGGCAAGTACACCGTCACCCTCAAGCTCTATCCGGCGATCGTCACGCTGCACCTGCTCGGCGGCATGGTGCTGCTGGCGCTGCTGGTGCTGCAGCATGAATCGTTTTGCGATCGACCGTTGGCGATGGCCGCGCCCGGTGGAACGGCAGGCCGCGACGGATCGCTGCGCGGCGCTGCTCGGCCGATGGCGTCGCTGCGCGGCGCTGCGCGGCCGATGGCGTCGCTGCGCGGCGCTGCGCGGCCGATGGCGTCGCTGCGCGGCGCCGTGGCGATCGTTCTGGTGCTGGTCGCGGCGCAACTCGCGCTCGGCGGCTGGGTCAGCACCAACTACGCGGTGCTGGCGTGTCGCGGCTTTCCCACCTGCAACGGCCAGTGGTTGCCGGCGATGGATCCGGTGCAGGGCTTCACCGTGCTGCGCGAACTGGGTCGCACCGCCGACGGCGGCTGGCTGCCGTTCGAGGCGCTCGTGGCGATCCATTGGGCGCATCGCGGTTTCGCCGTCGTCGCGGTGGCGGCGCTGGCGCTGCTCGCGCGCAGGCTGTGGCGCGAGTCCGACTCGGCGGCACGCCGCTATGCGCTGGCACTGGCCGCGCTGGCGCTGTTGCAGGTCGGCAGCGGCTTGACCAACGTCGTCCTCGACTGGCCGCTGGCGGCCGCCCTCACACATACCGCGGGGGCCGCAGCGATAGTCGCGCTGCTCGCGTCGCTGTGGGCGCGAGCGCGACTGGCTGTGCCTGCCGCCGAACGCGCGCTGCCAGCGCTGGCCACGACCGCGCCGCGCTCGGCGTCGAATGCGGCGCCCCGATGACGCCGGCGATGACCACCCCGCTCCGCACGGCTTCGCGCTGGTCGCAGTACCGCGCGTTGACCAAGCCCCGCGTCGTGCGGCTCATCGTCTTCTGCGCCGTGATCGGCATGCTGCTGGCCGCGCCGGGGCTGCCCGATCTGCGCGTCGCGCTGCCCGCTGCCGTCGGCATCTGGCTCGTGGCCAGCGCAGCGGCGGCGTTCAACTGCCTGGTCGAGCAGGGCATCGACCGCCGCATGGCGCGCACCGCCTGGCGGCCCACGGCGCGGGGCGAACTCGGCAGCGGGCAGGCGCTGGCTTTCTCGCTGCTGCTGGGCACGGCCGGCAGCGTGCTGCTCTACGTCTGGGTCAACCCGTTGACGATGTGGCTGACCTTCGCCACCTTCGTCGGCTACGCGGTCGTCTATACCGTCGTGTTGAAGCCGCTGACGCCGCAGAACATCGTCATCGGTGGCGCTTCGGGCGCGATGCCACCCGTGCTGGGCTGGGCGGCGATGCGCGGCGAGGTCGGTCCCGAGGCGCTGCTGATGTGCCTGATCATCTTCCTGTGGACGCCGCCGCACTTCTGGGCGCTGGCGCTGTACCGCGTCGAGGACTATCGCCGCTCCGGCCTGCCGATGCTGCCGGTGACGCACGGCTCGGCGTTCACGCGGCTGCACGTGCTGCTGTACACGCTGGTGCTGTTCGCCGGCACGCTGCTGCCGTTCGTCATCGGCATGAGCGGCTGGACCTACCTGGCCGCGGCGGTGGCGCTCGGCCTGGCATTCATCGTGCACGCGTTCGTGCTCTGGCGCGACTACAGCGACGCGCTGGCGCGCCGGACATTCCGCTTCTCCATCCTGTACCTGGCGCTGCTGTTCGCGGCGCTGCTGGTCGACCACTACCTCGAGCCCTGGCTGCCATGAACCCACCGCGTCGATTCGTGCTGGCGTCGATCGCTGCGAGTAGCGCCGCGCTGCTGCTTGCCGCCTGCGACAGGCTGCCGGGGGCCGGCCGGGCTTCGTTCAAGGGCGTGGACATCACCGGCGCCGAGTACGCACGTGCGCTGTCGCTGCCGGACGCCGACGGCAGGCTGCGCACGCTGGCCGACTTCAAGGGCAAGGTCGTGGTCGTGTTCTTCGGCTACACCCAGTGCCCCGACGTCTGCCCGACGACGCTCACCGAGCTGGCCGAAGCCAGGCGCAGCCTCGGTGCCGACGCGGCGCGGGTGCAGGGCGTGTTCGTCAGCGTCGACCCCGAGCGCGACACAGCCGAGCTGCTCAAGGCCTACGTCGGCAACTTCGGTGCCGACTTCGTCGCCTTGCGCGGCAGTCCCGAGCAGGTCGCCGCGGCGGCGCGCGAGTTCAAGGTCTTCTACGCCAAGGTGCCGGGCAAGACCGCGGGCAGCTATTCGATCGACCACACGGCCGGTTCGTACGTCTTCGACGCCACGGGGCGCGTGCGGCTGTTCACCCGCTACGGCAGCGGCGCGCAGGCGCTGGCCGATGACCTGAAGCTGCTGCTCGCCGAGCGCGGCTGAGCGCGCGCGGTGGTGCATGAGAAACGGCTCCCGCGGGAGCCGTTCAAGTCTCTGCGGCGCAGGCGCCGCGTCCATCGACTCAGGCGTCGACCTCGAGTGCCTTGCGCATCTTCTTCATCGCCGCGACCTCGATCTGGCGGATGCGCTCGGCGCTGACGCCGTATTCCGACGCCAGTTCGTGCAGCGTCATGCCGCCCGTGGTGTCGTCGTTGACCTTCAGCCAGCGCTCCTCGACGATGCGGCGGCTGCGCGCATCGAGCACCCGCAGCGCCTGCGCAATGCCGTCGCCCAGGAGCGCATCGTGGCGCCGCGCCTCGAGCACGCGCGTGGGCTCGCCCGAGTCGTCGGCGAGGTAGGTGATCGGGGCGTAACTGTCCTCGCCGTCGTCGTGCTGCGGTTCGAGCGCGACGTCGCCCCCCGACAGGCGGGTCTCCATCTCCAGCACTTCGTGCGGCTTCACGTCGAGCGCGTGCGCGACGTCGTCGACCTGCGCCGCCGAGAGCGTATTGCGATGCACGTCGGCGTCGCTGTCCTCGCTCTTGAGCCGCTGCTTCATCGAGCGCAGGTTGAAGAACAGCTTGCGCTGCGATTTGGTGGTGGCCAGCTTGACGATGCGCCAGTTGCGCAGGATGTATTCATGGATCTCGGCCTTGATCCAGTGCAGCGCGTAGCTGACCAGGCGCACGCCCTGGTCGGGGTCGAAGCGCTTGACCGCCTTCATCAGGCCGACATTGCCTTCCTGGATCAGGTCGCCTTGAGGCAGCCCGTACCCCAAGTACTGGCGTGCCACCGAAACCACCAGCCGCAGGTGCGACAGCACCAGGCGGCCGGCGGCGTCGAGATCCCCGCTGGTGCGCAATCTGCGCGCCAGGCGGACTTCCTCGTCGTGCGCCAGCATCGGCAGCCGGTTCACGGCCGCGATGTACGCATCCAGATTGCCGATCGAGGGCACCACGGCCCAGGGATCGCGGACGGAAAGTGCTGTGGTGGAGGTCTGGCTCATGGCTCGATCTGACAAGGCACCCCGATGATCATGCGAAACATGTTAGCACTCGAGACGACAGAGTGCTAAGAGGTGCCGGCATGGTTACTCGTGGCATTCGATGAAATCTTTATGTCTGTTGATAATTAGCGATAGCGAGCACTGACTTGTGACCGGAATTCTGCAGACCGCATGCCGGCTGCCCTTGCGTCACCCAAAGCGGGTGTCGGCGGCTTCGAGCAGGGTGTCGATCAGCGCCAGGAACGAGGCCAGGCTGAACGGCTTGGTCACGTAGTGCAGTGCGCCGGCAGCGATGGCCTCGTTGATCCGTGCTGCGGTGGCGTCGGCCGACACCGCAACCACCGGGATGGCTGCGGTGTCGATGTCGCGCTTGAGGTGGCGCAGCAACTCGAGGCCGTCGATGTCGGGCAGGTGCATGTCGAGCAGGATCAGGTCGGGCGGGTGCGCCCGGATCGCTGCCAGCCCGTCCAGCCCGAGCGCCGACACCTCCAGCTGAACCTGGGGCCGTTGCGCCAGGATGCCGCGCATCACCTCGGCGTTGGTCGCGTTGTCCTCGACGTAGTGCACCCGCCGCTGGTGGTAGAGCGCCGCGGCCGAAGTGCCGGTGTCGGCCCCCTCACCGGGCGCACTGTCGACCCGCGTGGCACGCGGCAGGCTGAGCATGAAGGTCGAACCCTGGCCGGGCGTGCTGCGCACGCGCAGGCTGCCGCCCATCAGTTCGGCCAGGCCGTGGCTGATGACCAGTCCGATGCCGGTGCCTTCGATGCTGCCGTGCTCGCGGCCGAGCCGGTTGAACGGCTGGAACAGCTCGTCCTGCTGGGCCGCGCTGAGTCCCGGCCCGGTGTCGCTCACGGCGATCTCGACCGTGTCCGCGTCGATGCGCCGGACTTCGACCTCGACGCGACCGTTGTCGACGTTGTACTTCACCGCGTTCGATAGCAGGTTGGTCAGCACCTGCTTGAGCCGCGTGGCGTCGGCGCACACGGCGCGTGCGTCCGGCTCGATGTGCTCGTGCACCAAGATGCCGCGCCGTCCGGCAGCAGGCTCGATCATCGCCACGCAGAGGCGCAACAGCGGCGCCAGGTCGATCGGCGCGGTCTCGAGCCGCAGCGTGCCCGACTCGATGCGCGACAGGTCGAGCGTGTCGTTGATCATCTCGAGCAGGTGCCAGCCGGCGTGCAGGATCTGCACCGTCCACTCCTTCTGGTGGGCGAGCAGCGCCGGGTCGCGTTCGAGCTCGAGCAACTGCGCGAAGCCGAGCATCGCGTTCAGCGGCGTGCGCAACTCGTGACTGATGCGCGAGAGGAAGTCGCTCTTGGCCCGGCTCGCCGACTCGGCGCGCGCGCGGCCGCGCTCGGCCTCCTGCAACGACAGGTGCTCGGTGATGTCTTCGACCACCGCCACCAGGCGTTGCGGTTGACCGAGGGCGTCGCGCAGCACGCTCAGGTTCATCTGCACCCAGATGGTGGCGCCGTCGCGCTGCTGCAGCCGCTCGCGGCGCCGCACCTGGGCAATTTCGCCGCGCCGAAGTCGTGCGAGCAGGTGCAGGCCCTCGGCGCGGTCGTCGGGGTGGATCAGATCGGCCAGCCCGCGTTCGATGATCTCGTCGTCGGTGTAGCCCAGCATCGCACGCAGCTTGGGGTTGGCCTCGCGGATGCGGCCTTCGACGTCGGCGTAGACGATGCCGATCGGCGCGTGGTCGATGATGTTGCGCAGGCGCTGCTCGCTCTCGCGCAGCGCGCCCTCCGTGTGCGCGCGTTCCTGGGCCTCGCGCTCGAGGTCGGCGGTGCGTTCGGTCACGGCCGCTTCGATGCGCCGGGCGCGGCCGGTCATCGTCAGCAGCAGCGCGGCCAGCATCGCGACCGACAACAGGCCCACGCTCGAGAACAGCCAGGCGTTGCCATGCCCGGCCTCGGGCACCCCACCCGCCCGTGCTTCGAAACGCAATTGCCAGTGGCGACCGCCGAAGTCGATCGGCCTCAGGTAGCGCAGCGTGCCGGCCGGCGCGGCCGCGCAGCCGGCCGACCCGGCCAGCCGTCGCGCCGGCTCGGGGCTGCCCTGGTCCACCAGGCACCAGTCCAGATAGGCCGGCAGGTCGCGCAGCGGCATCGCGTCGGGCGCAGCGACGGCCGCGTCGCGCAAAAAGTAGAGCTTCACGTCGTCGTCGCCCGGCTGGAAACCCTGCTGCCGACGGCCTTCGTGGCGCGCGTCAACGGCGCCGACTTCGTCCTCATGCTGGAGGGCTTCGACGGGCT
>JBBIPS010000185.1:0-6511 GCA_037442725.1 Burkholderiales bacterium
CGCCTCGTCGGGAACCTCGTGCCCCGCCTTCAGCGCGCGCCGCACCGCGTGCGGCGAGCGCTTGGCGCAGGTAGTCGCGCAGCATGCGCGCCAGCGTCGCGTTGGCGCGCCGGTCGAGTCCGACGATCGGGGCCAGCGTGCTGCCGACGAAGAGCGCCTTGAGCACCATCTGGTTCCAGGCCTCGTCGGGCAACTGCTCGGCGGGATAGGGGTTGCGGTGGGCCACCGCCTCGAACACCACCCGCATGTTCGTGCGCACGCCTTCGGCGGCGCGCAGCCGGTGCCGTGGCGCGTCGGGGTAGAGCGGCAGACCGCAGTAGAACGCGACCAGTTCGTCGACATCCGCGGTGGCGCAGAGCTGATCGAGGCGGCGCACGAAGGCGTCGGCGTCGGCCGCCGCAGCGAGCAGCAGCCGGACGCGACCCGCCTGGTCGACCGTCCACGACGAGGGGTCCCACCCGGGACGTGCCTGCCCGGCCAGCGCCAGCGCGTCGGCGTCGAGCGCGAGCGGCGCCTTGCCCAGCTTGCGCGCGACCAGGCTGACGCTGCGGAACAGATCGCGATCCGACCCGCCGCCCGCCAGGCTCGCCACCGATTCGTGCAGCCAGCGCGCGCCGGCGTCATCGAGCCGCTGGTCCAGCCAATGCTGCAACGCTGCTGCCGGGGTCATCGCTGCGCCTGCCGTTGTTTCCAAAGCGGTTCGATCATGCCGCGACTCCAAATAGGTGATCCAGCAGCAGTTGTTTGACGGCCGCGGCGGGAACGGGTCCGTCGCCGAGCAGCTCGGGCGCGGTCGTGATGAACAGCGGACCGTCTTCGGCCCGATCGGTCGGACGGCCGTGCGACCCCCGCACCAGCGTCGCGTCCAGGCCGATGACGTCCATCAGGTAGCGCATCCCGAGCGCCTTGCGCGCCAGCCGCGACGCGACGGCAAGCTTCGGGAACATGATGCCGGGATCGATGAACAGCTCGACCGGGTCGTAGCCCGGCTTGCGGTGGATGTCGACGGTGCGCGCGAAATCCGGTGCGCGCTCGTCGTCGAGGAAGTGGTAGTAGGTGAACCAACTGTCGGCCTCGGCGACGGCGACGAGTTCGCCCGAGCGCGGATGATCCAGCCCCGCGTCCCGCTTGCCCGCGGCGTCCAGCACCGTCTCCACCCCGGGCAGGGCCGCCACGCAGGCGGCCACCTCGGGCACCAGTTCGGGTCGGGCCACGTAGATGTGCGCGAGCTGGTGGTCGGCCACGGCGAACGCGTCGCAGGCCCCGGCGTCGAGCTGCTCGCGGCCCCGTTCGAGACGCACCTTGAGCCAGCCGGCGGCGCGCAGCGCGCGATTGATGTGCACCGGGCGCGACACCTCGGTGATGCCGTACTCGGAAACGACCACGACGTGGGCCCCGAGCTCCCGCGCCTTGTCGATGAGCGGCGCGCACAGCGCATCGACGGCGGCGACTTGCGCCGGGATGCCGGGATGGCGGGGGCCGAGGCGCTGCAGGTCGTAGTCCAGGTGCGGCAGATATACGAGCGTGAGCGTCGGCCGCTGCCGATCGAGCACGTGCAGCGCGCTCGCCGCGATCCAGCGGCTCGATTCGATGTCGGCGCCCGGACCCCAGAACCGGAACAGCGGGAACTGGCCGAGCCGGTGCTGCAATTCGTCGCGAAGCCCGGCCGGATGCGTGTGGATGTCGGGCAGCTTGCGGCCGTCCGCCAGGTACATCGGCCTGGGCGTGACCGCGTGGTCGACACCGGCGTACATGTTGTACCACCAGAACAGCGTGGCGCAGGTGAACGCCGGGTCGCGTCGCTGCGCCGCCTGCCACACCTTCTCGCCCGCCACCAGCCGGTTCGACTGGCGCCAAAGCCAGACTTCGGACAGGTCGCGGAAGTACCAGCCGTTGGCGACGATGCCGTGATCCCGGGGCAGCGTTCCCGTGAGCATCGTCGACTGGACCGTCGTCGTCACGGCCGGCAACACGGTCGCTAGCGGGCGTAGCGCGCCTCGCCGCGCCAGCGCCTGCAGATTCGGCGCATGCGCGAGCAGGCCGGGCGTGAGCCCCACGACATCGAGCACGACGGTCGGCGTCAAATCGGCTCCCGCCGGCGCACCACCACCTCCGATCGCGACACGCAGGTATCGACATGCGGCAGCCCGATCATCGGAACACGCGCCCGGTCGGGCCCGCAGGCTCGAATTCCTTCGACCGGCGCATGGCCGGGCGGCGGGCCGATCGAGCGACGATGGATGCCTGGTACACCTTGGTGCTCCCCACCCGTTCCCGGGAAGGATTCCCGCTTTCGTCCGGTTCGCGGCGGGGCCCGAAGTCGCATCGCGACGCCGCGCGATCTCGTTTCGAAAGACCACCGGCCGACAGGCCACGAAGCATCGAGGCGGCCCGGTCCGATTCCTGCAGTTCAGTGTAGCGGGCCGGCCGGGTCCCGGACCCCTCCAGCTCGGGGGTGCGCGGCGGCGCGCCGTGACAGTCCGCACGGGCACGCCATGTGCGCCGATGGCCGCGTCCACCCCGGCCCGCCGGCCGGAATTTCAGGCTGCGTCCCGCAGCCGGCGTCGTGCCGCCGCCTGCCGGATCGCGGCGCCAACCCGGGGCTTCGCCGACGACGCCATGGTCAGCCCGAGTCGCGCCAGCGCGCCCACGAACGGCCCGCGCCGTCGAGGTCGATGTTCGAGATTTCCCGGCGCAACCGCCAGTGGCATCGGGAACCTGCACACCGACCCCCTCGACGCAGTCGTCGTCGCACAGCGCACTCGGTGCGGCGGCAGCCTTCGCACCAGGCTTCGCTGCCGACGACGGCATCCGCAGCGTGTCGAGCCCACCTCTGCGCTGGACGGCCGGTGGCGCTCCCCCGTGCATCCGGCGACCGCGGCACCGTGCCGTCCACGATCCGCCGTCGCGGCGACGGCAGGCAGACCGGCATCGACCACGACCGTCCACTGCACCGGCTATCGTTGCCGACCCTCACGTGCGCGCTCGCCACCGGCGCAGCGCCTTCCGGATGCCGGTCGCGTTCAGCCTCGTGCGGTCGACCACGACGCCGGTCAGGAACAGCGCGAGACCGAGTCCGATCAGCGAGCGATCGACCGGACCGTGCCCCGCGGGATCGCCACGCTGCCGCACCGGCGCGACCGGATCCCAGCGGCTGACCAGTCCGGTGGCCTGCCATGCGTCCAGCGCCGGATTGACACCCCAAGCTTCGTTCTCGGCGCGACCACGCCGCAGGTGCAGCTGCCGCTGCGTCCCGGCCGGAGTCGATACCAGGAACGCGTAGAGGCCGGGGCCGGCCTCGGGCAGCGTCGCCCGCAACCGGCCCGGGGCGACGTACTCCGCGGGCAGCAGCCGGCCCTGCGTCGTCGGTGTGTCCACTGCGATCGACACACGGCCGGGATCGGGCACGCCGCTCGCGTCGTCGATGTCGGCCTCGACCTGCAGACCGGCGGGCAGGTCGGACACCGCCAGCGCAGCCGCACCGGGCCGGGCAGCGCTGATCCAGTCGGCCAGGCCGCCGGCCAGCCGCGGCCACTCGCGCCAGCGCAGCCAATGCGGCGTCCAGCGCCCGAGTCCGCAGGTCAGCGCCACCACGCGCCCGCGCCCGGATCGCTGATATGCGATCAGCGGCTCGCCACGCCGGGTCTGCACGGCCACCACCGCGTCGGGCTGGGGCCGGGTGGCGGCGTGGGCCGTGATCGCTGGCCAGTCCTGCCATGTGCCCGGCGCGAATGGCAGCGCCCGAGGCTGCTCGACCTCGATCGTGCCGCGCTCGACCCGCGCGCGTCGACGCTCCAGCCCCGAGCGCATCATGAGCGGCAGCTCGGCGGCCTGGTCCACGCGCAGCACCAGGTCCGACTCGGCGCCGACCAGCCGCTGCAGCGCGCCGACGTCGGCATCGGGCCCGACGGCCAGCGCGATCGTCTCGATCCGCGAACGATCGAGCCGCGCGCGCAGCCCGGCCAGCGGCGCGTTGTCGATGAAGCCGTCGGTCACGACGACCAGCATGCGTCGCCCCCGCCCCGAACGCTCGAGCTCGCCGATCGCCGTTTCGATGGCCGGCGCGAGCCTCGTTCCGCCCCTCGGGCTGGCCGGCCAGGGTCGCGCCAGTGCCAGCGCCCCGGCCGGCGCAGGGCCGAGCGGGATCAGCACCCGGGGCGCCACGTCGAAGACCACCAGTCCCAGCGAGTCGCGCTCGGCAAGCCCGCGCGCGGTCTCCTGCACCGCACGCTGGGCCAGCGCAAACCGATCGACGCCGCCGCTGCCCTGCCCCATGCTGCCTGACTTGTCGACGACGAAGACGATGCTCGCCGGCTGGTCGAGCGCCGCCGGTTCCGACCACACCGGCAGCACCGACTCGAGCGCCGAGTGCCGATAGCCGCCGCGGGCAAACGAGCGCTCGCCGCCCAGCACCATCAGCCCGAGGCCACGCTCCTTCACCGCGGCGACCAGGGCACTCCAGAAGCGCGGGCTGGCGTCGGCGATCGCCACGTCGTCGAGGACGACCGCCTGGTAGCCGTCGAGCCCGTCGGCGCGGGTGTCGAGTCGCGCCGCGGGGACGACGTCCAGCGCCCAGCCGCCGCGCAGCAGGCTGCTCGCCAGCGGCCCGGCCGACCCCTGCGCATAGAGGATGGCTGCGCGCGGTGCGACGTCGATGACGGCGGCGTCCGGCAGCGCATCGAGCGTGCGCCCCGTGGCCGGATCCTCCAGCGCCAGGTCCACCAGGACGGCACCGCTGCGGCTGGCATCGAACTCGACCGTGGCGCGGCCCGCGCCGGGCGCCGCGCCGCTGGCGGCGTGTGTCTCGCCGCTGCTCGTCCGCACGCTGGCCCTGACGCGCAGCGGCCGGTCCAGCTGCCCGGCCAGTTGCACGCCGAGCTGGACGCGTTGGCCGGCCACCGCACGCTCGGGCGCAAGGACTTCTGCGATGCGCGTCCGCGGCGGCGGCCGGCCGACTGCGATCCATTGCAGCGGCAACCGGGCGTCGCGCACGGCACGCAACGCGCGTGTGGCATCGCCGACGTTCTCGAGACCGTCCGAGACGACGACGAGACCCGAGCGGGGCGCGCGCACGTGTGCCGCCAATGCCGCGTCGAGCGCAGCCTCGATGTTCGTCGTCGACGGCTCGAGATCGCCCGCCGCGCCGGCAGATGGCACGGGCTGCGGCGCCGGCCTGCCGGCGAACTCGAGCAGTTGCACCTCGCCACCGCCGGCGGCGTCGACGGCGCGCCTGAGGCCCGCGATGGCCTGGTCGGCGTCCGAGCGTGGCACGCTCTGCGAGCGATCGACCAGCACCAGCAGCCGCGGCTGACGGCGCGCGTCGAGCCACGAGACACCGGACAGCGCCAGACCCAAAGCCGCCAGCGCTGCCGACTGCAGCACCAGCGCCACCAGCGTCCTGGAACGCGGCGTGCTCACTCGGGCCCTGCGCCGGCGGAGTCGCGCCGGAGCTGACGGCCCAGCGCGACGATCTCCCACAGCAGCACCAGCACGGCCGCGCCGAGGATCGGCGATGTCCATGGGTTGAGGATGCGCGCCTGGCTCGACGCGGGAACGCCCGCGTCCGCTTGCGTGCCCGCAGTCGCACGCGGACGGCCACGTGGCGCGACCACGGCCGAGGCCGGACCACGGTCGGTGATCGCGACCCGATCGAGCAGGTCGCCGCCCAGCAGGCGCTCGAACATCAGGTTCACCAGCAGCGGGACCTCCGGGCCGCGCGCCGCCGCCATCGATCCGAAGTCGAGCGAGGTCTCGAGAAGCTTCGACGCGCCCGAGCGGCCGACGATCACGGCTGCGTCGCCGGCCGCGAGCAGGACGACGTCGGCCGGTCGCGCCTGGAGTTGCGCCGCCAGTTGCAGTCGCTCCGCGTCGAGCCTGATGCGGCGCGACTCGGCGACGGCGGACGCCCAGCGCAGCGGCCCGGGCGGCGGCATCGGTGCATGGTCCGCCAGCACGCGAAGTGTCGCGACGCGGCGGGCGGAGGGGCGCGACCCGCACTCCAGCGCGGCCTCGACATCGGTGGCTTCCTGCGGCGCCGGCGCCAGGGCCGGATGCGCCGCCACCGCGGCGAGAAGTGCGCCGGGACAGGTCGGATCGGTGGCCACGCGATGCCGCTTCAGCGGCGCAAGGTCGAGCACGATCGTGTCGTCCTCCGCCAGTGCATCGCCGGGCTGCAGCGTCGCGCGGACCCGTGCCGACGCCGGAATCGACGCCGCCACGAGTGCCGATGTTGCCGGGTCGAGGCGCTGGCTCGACCGGGCCGCTTCGCCCGCGTCGGTGGCGAACACGACCACGCGCGTTTCGGCGGCGACCCCGCCGTTGGTGACCTTGAGCAGCAGATCGACGCGGCCCGGGTCGGCCAGGTTCCGCCGCGCCGACAGCCGCTCCAGCCCGACGTTGCGCGTGACGCTGCCGACCCGGATGAGGCGATCCGGCTGCCGGCCGCCGGGCCAGTCCTGGAGCGCGGCATGCGCGCCGTCCGTGACGAGCCAGTGCAGGCGGTCGCGCCGCA
>JBBIPS010000186.1:0-6509 GCA_037442725.1 Burkholderiales bacterium
GCGCCGCGGCCAGCCGCGCCGCGTCGACCGGCGCGCTCGGCAGGCGGACGGCAATCGCATCCCATTGCGCGTGCAGGTCCGACGTGCCGACGATGATCGAGTTGCCGCCGCGCGTGGCGGTGTCCGGGTCGAACGGCGTGCCGGCGGCATCAGGGTCGAGCACGCGGCCGCGCCGGTCGAGGTAGACGGCGCCGATGTGCAGCGGCTGGTGCACATCGCCGACCCAGTGCGCCAGCAGCAGCAGCGCCTCGGTCCTGTCCCGGATGCTGAACGGCGCGGGCGCGACGCCCCCCTGCAGCACGGCAATCGCCGCCTGCAGCGCACTGACGATGTCGTGCTCGCTGCTGCCGACGACGCCGCGCTGGTAGCGATCGCGCTGGATCGCGACATCGGCGAAGTGGTAGTGCCTGTGGCATGCGCTGGCCACGCCGGCGCGCGTGCAGTTGCGCCAGTTGCGGCGCACGTAGTCGAGCATGCGCGCCTTGCCGCGCGTCGTCTCGAAGGCCTTGCAGGCCGCATGCCGGCGCGGGTCGGCGACGTAGCGCAGGCCGCGCGGGGCCGGGCCCGCATCCTTGACGCAGTCGGCCCAGGCCGACGCCACCTGCAGCTTCATCCCGACCAGGGACTCGACCTCGCGCGCGGCGTGCGCATCGAGCTGCGCATCGGCGATCGCGCCGATCAGCTCGTGTCCGCGCTGGCCCCACGCCTGCGCCGCGGCGCCGATGGCGACCAGCGCGACGGCGCCCAGCCATCGCGCGCCTGTGCGCAGGCGCCGCCGCAATGTGTCGCGTCGTAAAGCTGCAGCGGCGCCGTCATCGGCGTGCGCGCGTCGACGTTGTGGGATGGATGGATACCCCATCACTTCAGGAGCAGCGCATGCGTCGAGGTCTTCTGCCCAGCACCGGGTTGGTTGCCGCGCTGCTGGCTGGTGCGATGTTGTCGGGTTGCATCATCGCTCCGGCCCGGCCCTACTACGGGGCGTATGCGTCGGACGCGCCGGTGATGGTCGCGCCGCCGCAGCCGCGCGACGAAGTCATCGGACTGGCTCCCGCCGTCGGCCTGATCTGGCTCGCAGGCTACTGGCGCTGGATGGGCAGCCGCCACGAATGGGTCGGCGGCCACTGGGAAGCGCAGCGCCCCGGCCAGCATTGGGTGCCGCACCAGTGGCAGCGCGACGGCGCGGGCTGGCGCCTGCGCGAGGGGCACTGGGGCCGGTGACGAACTGCGGCATGGCACGGCGCAGCACCCGCCGCGTCAATCGATCGTGATGCCCACCTTGTGGATGATGGTGCCCCACTTCCTGCCCTCGCTGTCGATGAAGGCCTTGAACTCCTCGGGCGTGCCGCCGCCGATCACCAGGCCTTGCCGTGCGAAGGCTGCGCGCACGGCCGGGTCCTTCATCGCGGCGTTCACGTCGGCGTTGATGCGGCTGACGATGGCCCCCGGCGTACCGGCCGGGCCGAACAGCCCGTTCCACGCCAGCGCCTCGAAGCCGGGGTAGCCCGATTCGGCCACCGTCGGCAGCTTGTCCAGCGACGCCATGCGCTGGCTGCCGGTGCTTGCGATCAGCTTGATGCGCCCGCCCTGGACCAACGGCAGCAGCGCCGGTGCCACCGCCATCAGCGCCTGCGTCTGCCCGGCGGCCAGCGAGCTCGCCGCGGGCGGCGAGCCGGCGTAGGGCACATGCACCGCGTCGAAACCCGTACTGCTCTTGAGCAGTTCCATCACCAGATGCGACGAGCTGCCGTTGCCGACCGAGGCGTAGCTCAGCTTGTCGCCCTGCCGGCGTGCCCAGGCGACGAACTCGGGCAAGGTGTTGGCCGGGTTGCTCGCCTGCACGGCCAGCACGTTGGGCTGCGAGGTCGTCAGCACGATCGGCAGCAGGTCGCGCGCCGGCGCATACGGCATCTTCTTGTACAGGTACGGCGCGAAGGCGATCGGCCCGTTGAAGCCGATGCCCAGCGTGTAGCCGTCGGGTGCCGCCTTGGCCACCACGTCCATGCCCAGCATGCCGCCGGCGCCGGGCTTGTTGTCGACCACCAGCGGCTGCTTCCACTGGTCCTTCAGCTTGTCGCCGAGCGTGCGCACGATGATGTCGAGCGAGCTGCCGGCGGGAGCGGGCACCACCACGTGCACCGGCCTGTCGGGCCAGCCCTGCGCCAGCGCCGGTGCCACCAATGTGCCGCCGGCCAGCGTGGCGGCCAGCACCTGCGATGTCAGTCCGGACACGAGTCTTCTCATGTGTGCTCCAGGGAGTTGGGTGGACGCCATGGCTGGCGAGCTGCGTTGCGGCGGCCGCGTCGGGAATGACCAAGGCCCTGGTCGACGCGGCCGCACCGCAGCGATTGTGCGATGCCTTGGCGGGTGGCCCGGCCGGCCGGCGCTGCACTGGGGCGCCGCGCCGTCAGCCATGGTGTCGGTGCGGCGCGCTCAATGCGACATCAGCACCGGCACCGTCATCGACTGCAGGATGGTGCGCGTGACGCCTCCGAGCATCAGCTCCCAGGCGCGCATGTGGCTGTAGCCGCCCATCACGATCAGGTCGGCATCGCGGTCTGCGGCCTCGGACAGCAAGGCCTCGGCGATCGGCGCATCGGGTGTCCACGACAGCGCCATGCGCTCCGAGATGGTCGGCGCGCGCGCGCTGCGCACGGTGCATTGCGCGCTGATGCCGTGGCGCCGCAGGTGTGCAGACACCCGCTCCAGCGGCTCGGCCCCGGCTTCGTCCCGGGCGGCAAACCGCACCAGCTCGACCCAGGCCGCACGCCGGAGCAGCGGCAGTGCATCGCGCAGCGCGCGTGCGCTCTCGCGCGTCTCGGACCAGGCCACGAGCACCCGCGTGCCGCAGCGCGGTGCGGCATCGGTCGAGCCCGCATGGGCGTCGGCGTACGGCACGAACAGCACCGGGCAGCCTGCGCCGGTCAGCGCGCGCGGCGCGAAGCCCGCGGTCAGCCCGTCGTCGACGCCGGGCTCGCGCTGTCCCAGCACCAGCAGGTCGGCGCTGCGGGCACGCTGCAGCACGGCTGAGAGCGGGTCGCCGTCGACGCTCTCGAACGCCAGCCCGCAGCCGATCGAGCGTGCCACCTCGGCCACGACGGCCGCGGCATGCTCGCGCCGTGCCGCTTCGGCCTGGCTGCGCATCTGCTCGGCCACGCCCGAGGCCTCCGCTGTCAGGTAGGCCCCGGTGGCCATCGGCTCGACCGCGTGCAACGTCAGCACCTCGGCGTCGTGGGTCCGCGCGAGTGCGGCGCCGAGCACGATCGCGGCGCGTGCGTGCGGACTGCCGCTGACGTGGACCAGGACCTGCCTGAGCGTGCCCATCACCGGACTCCCACCGAACTCCCCCACAGGGGTTGCTGACGCTTCGATGCTAGCGATCGCGTCGGGGGTCGCGCAATGGTGCTGCGGTGATCGGCGTCAATTGTGGACGTCGAAAACGCGCTCGCGGCAGGCGCCACCGCCTGTTTCGGCGCCGCCGGCCCGCCCCCGTCACTGCGCTGGCTTGGCCGCCAGCACGCCGCGGCGCATCTGGTCGAGCTCGAGGCTCTCGAACAGGGCCTTGAAGTTGCCCTCGCCGAAGCCCTGGTTGCCCTTGCGCTGGATGAACTCGAAGAAGATCGGCCCGAGCTGGTTCTCCGAGAAGATCTGCAGCAGCAGGTCGCCCGGCTTGCCGTCGATCAGGATCTGGCGCTCGCGCATTGCGGCCAGGTCCTCGCCGTGACCGGGGATGCGCGCATCGACCCCTTCGTAGTAGGTGTCGGGCGTGGCCAGCAGCGAGACGCCGGCTGTGCGCATGCGGTCCACCGTGGCGTACAGGTCGCCCGACAGCAGCGCGATGTGCTGGACGCCCTCGCCGTGGTAGCGGTCGAGGTATTCCTGGATCTGGCCCTTGACGTCGTTGCCCTCTTCGTTGATCGGGATGCGGATCTTGCCGCAGGGGCTGGTCATCGCCTTGCTCTTGATGCCGGTGGACCGGCCCTCGATGTCGAAATAGCGGATCTCGCGGAAGTTGAACAGCCGCTCGTAGAACTCGGCCCATTCGTTCATTCGCCCCTTGTGGACGTTGTGCGTCAGGTGGTCGATGAGCAGCAGGCCGTGCCCCGCCGGGTGCAGTTCGGCGCCGGGCAGCGGCTCGAAATCGACGTCGAAGAAGCCGATGTTGCCGATCTGGCCGGCGGTCGCGCCGTTCTTGCCGCGCCAGCGGTCGACGAGGTAGATCATCGAGTCGCCGATGCCCTTGATCGCCGGGATGTTGAGCTCGCCCGGCCCGGCGGTACCGGCGTAGCCCCAGGCGCCGAGCGAGATCGCGCGTTCGTAGGCGAACTTGGCGTCCTGCACACGCAACGCGATGGCGCAGATGCTCGCCCCGTGCAGCCGCGCGAAGCGCTGCGCAAACGAATCGGGCTCGGCGTTGACGATGAAGTTGATCTCGCCCTGGCGGTACAGCGTGACGTCCTTGTGGCGGTGGTGGGCGATGGCGCGGAACCCCATGCGCTCGAACGCTGCGCCCATCGCCGCCGGATCGGGCGCGGCGTATTCGATGAACTCGAAGCCGTCGGTGCCCATCGGGTTGCCGGGACTGGTTTCGGATGTCATGGCGGTTCTCGCTGGCGGTGGATGAGGGCACTGGCCCGAGAGCCGGCGGATTGTCGAGCAGGACGCGCGTCGGCGCTGCCGGCCGGTGCCGCGCCGCCGGGACCGGGGCGCGAAGTTGTATCAGTTTGCGCGTTCGGGTCCCGATCGGCTCAAGTCCGGGTGTGCTGCGCCGTAGTCATCGATGGGTCAACCAACCCGCCGCGCCTGGCGTCCATGGCGTGCACCGGCGGATCGGCCATCCGGACCCGTGGCAACCGACAGCATGAAGCCATCCCTTCGATCCACCGCCCGCAAGTCGCTGCACCAGGCCATCCGCACCGGGCTGGCGGCGCTGCCGCAGCGGGTGCGCTTTGCGCTGTTGCGCTCGATGGTCGAGTGCGATCCGGCGCCCGACAGCCGGCTCGAGCTCAAGATCGCCGACACGCGCGACGAACTCGAGGCGTGCTTCAGGCTGCTGCACGATGCTTATGTGGCCTCCGGCTTCATGCAGCCCGACCCCTCAGGGCTGCGCGTGACGATCTATCACGCCCTGCCCACGACCACGACGCTGTGCGCGAAGTTCGACGGTCGCGTCGTCGGCACGCTGTCGCTGATCCGCGAGGGCGTGTTCGGCTTTCCGCTGCAATCGGTGTTCGACCTGTCGGCCGTGCGCGCCAAGCCGGGCCGCATCGCCGAAGTCTCTGCGCTGGCCATCCATCCGGACTTCCGCAACACGGGCGGTGCGATCCTGTTCCCGCTGATGAAATTCATGTACGAGTATTGCACCGGTTATTTCGATACCCGGCACCTTTTGATTGCGGTGAACCCGAACAAGATCGAGCTGTACGAATCGCTGCTGTTCTTCGAGCGCCTTCAGCAGCAGGTCGTCGAAAACTACGATTTCGCCAACGGTGCGCCGGCGGTCGGCGCGACGCTCGATCTGGCATCGGCGGCCGAGAGATTCAGGCACGTCTACGGCGGGCGGCCGACACGGAGGAATCTGCATCGGTATTTCGTGCAGACCACGCTGCCGAACACGAAATTGCCGACGCGGCACTATCACACCACCAATGACCCGGTGATGACCCCGCAGATGATCGAATACTTCTTCACGCAGAAGACCAGGGTGTTCGAAACCCTCGACGATCGCAAGCGGGTTCTGTTGCGGTCGATCTACGATCTGGATGCCTACGCCACGGTGTTGCCGCAGCCGGCAGCGCAGGCTGGCGGAGCAGGTCCGATCCGCGGCCACGAGCGGTATTCGATCAATTGCCCGGCGGTTTTCGAAGTGGGCGAGGCGGCCCATCCCTGGCGATTCAAACTCAGGGTGATCCAGGTTTCGCGGTACGGCTTTCAAGCCGAGTCGGCAGCGCTGCTGCCCGCGGCGTCGACCGGGCGGCTCAAGGTCGAACTCGGGCACGAGATCCACTCGGTCGTCGAAGCCACGACGCTGCGGCGGATCGATTCGGCATCGGGCTCCTTCTACGGTTTCGGCATCCGCGAGCCCGACGCTGCCTGGCTGAAGTGCGTCGACGCCCTGCAGTGCGGGCTCACCCACGCCGACCTCGCGGCCCCGCCGCCGACGCCCAGGCTGGCGGCGCGCGGGGTGTCGGTGCGTGGCAGTCCCCGGCCCGAGGTTCGTGCCATCGAGGACCGCGCACTGGCCACCGATTGACAGGCAGAATCCAGGGGTCGGTGCATCGACCCAGGACGCGCCGCCGTCGAGCGGATGGGCGGGTTCAGGTCTTTCTCCGATCCGGGTGATCCAGGACCCGGCAGTCGACCGCCTGCCTTCGCAGCCTGCATCGCATGAGCGCTGAGCGTCAAACCTCCAGGGTACCTTGTGTCCGGGCTCGGCCGTGCAGGCCTGCCGCGCGGCAGCACACGCGGGCGCGTCCAACTGCCGGCCCGGGATGATCGGAGATCGGAAGAGC
>JBBIPS010000187.1:0-6455 GCA_037442725.1 Burkholderiales bacterium
GCGCCTCGCGCTTGCCCGACGTGTCGCTGCGCGCGCTCATGTGGCGGCCGCCTTCAGGTTGAAGCGCGGCTCGCGCCACGCGCCCGACTCGAGCACCTGGCGCAGCTGCTCGACCGCATCCCAGACGTCGACGAAGCGCGTGTACAGCGGCGTGACGCCGAAGCGCAGGATGTCGGCGCGGGCGTCGGCGTGTGCGGCCGCCGGGTCGCCGGCGCGGAAGTCGCCGACGACGCCGCGCTCGATCAGCGCCTGCACGATCGCGTAGGCACCCTCGGAGCGGGTCAGGCAGACCTGGCTGCCGCGCCGGGCGTCGTCGCGCGGCGATGCCAGCACGAGACCGTGGCCGTCGCAATGCGCCTCGACCAGCGCGCTGAACGCCCGCGTCAGCGCCAGCGACTTGGCGCGCAGCGCGGCCATGCCGCCGACCGGTTCGGCCGCGATCAGCGTGTCGACGCCGCACTCAAGTGCGGCCAGCGACAGCAGCGGCGGCGTGCCGCAGAGGTAGCGCGCGATGTCCGGTGCCGGCACGTAGCCGGGGACGAACGCGAACGGCTCGGCATGCCCGAGCCAGCCCGACAGCGGTTGCGCGCAGCGCGCCACATGCCGCCGGTGCACCCAGGCGAAGGCCGGCGCGCCCGGGCCGCCGTTGAGGTACTTGTAGCCGCAACCGACGGCGAAGTCGGCACCGTCGGCGTTGAGCGCCACCGGCACGGCGCCGGTGGAGTGCGACAGATCCCACACCGCCAGTGCGCCGGCCGCGTGCGCGGCGGCGCTGAGCTGCGCCATGTCATGCAGTCGACCGGTGCGGTAGTTGACGTGGGTGAGCATCAGCAGCGCGGTGTCGGCGCCGAGCGCCGCCGGGATCTCCTCGGGCGCAGCCACCAGCCGCAGCGTGCAGCCGTGCTCGCGCGCCAGCGACGCGGCGATGTACAGGTCGGTCGGGAAGTTGCTGCGCTCGCTGACGATGACGCCGCGCCGCGGATCGTCTTGGCGCTGCATGTGCAGCGCCGCGCTCAGCACCTTGAACAGGTTCACCGAGGTCGAATCGGCCACCACCAGCTCGCCCGGCGCGGCGCCGACCAGGCGCGCGATCTTGTCGCCGACGCGCTGCGGCAGCGTCATCCAGCCGGCCGTGTTCCAGCTGCCGACGAGGCCGCGACCCCACTCCTCGGTGACCACCTGATGCAGCCGCGCCGCGGTGGTCCGGGGCAGCACGCCGAGCGAATTGCCGTCGAGGTAGATTAGCCCGGCCGGCAGCGCGAACCGATCGCGCAGCGGCGCCAGCGGGTCGGCGGCGTCGAGCGCCTGTGCAGCGGCGCGGGTGAGCGAGTTCATGGCTTGATTCATCGCTGTGGGAGGGTCACGGCTACGCGTCGCAGGGCTGGCGCGGCGCCGCTGCCGGCGCGCGGCGCGGGCAGCAGCGTCTGCGCATCAGAGTTCACGCAACACCGCGCGCACCGGCGACGCATCGGCCGTCGTGAGCTTCAGCGGCAGTGCGATCAGCTCGTAGTCGCCCTCGGGCACCGCGTCGAGCACCAGGTTCTCGAGGATGCGCAAGTCGCGCCGGCGCGCCACCTGGTGGCTCGCGAGCAGCTTGCTGTCGGCCGGGTCGATGCTGGCCGTGTCGATGCCGATCAGCCGCACGCCGGCATCGGCCAGGCGCTCGACCGCAGCGGGGGCGTACGCCGCGAGTGCCGGATCCCACGTGCCCGGCGCTCGCGCATAGGTGCGCACCAGCACGCGCGGCGGCACGCCAGCCAGCGCATGCGCGAGATGCCGCCACTCGACCAGCGGCGCGCAGCCGATGGCATGGATCACTCGACACGCGCCGAGGTAGGGCTCGAGGTCGAGGGTGCCGATGGCCGCGCCCAGTGCGTCGTAGTGCAGCGGCGCGTCGGCATGCGCGCCGGCGTGCGGCGACAGCGTCAGCGTGCTGACGTTGACCGGACAGCCGGGTCCGAGCGTGGCGGACCAGCGCAGTGTGAAGGCCGTGTCGCCCGGGAACACCGGCGTGCCGGGCGCCAGCGGCGGCGAGATGTCCCACAGGCGTTTCATCGGCGCGATCATAGGCGCGCGTGGAGCCGCCACGACCGACCGGGGAGGCGACTGCAATGGCGCCCGAATCCAACCGCACGGGCAGACCGCGCGCCGCTCCGGGGTTTGCTTGCTCGCTCGGGGTGTGCGACGACCGTCGTCGGCCTGGCCGGGGCTCGGCCGCGAATCACGCGCCAGGTTCGACGCGACGCGTGCCGGCCTGCGGCTCGGTCGCGCATCGTGCGCCGTCGTGCCACGGCTGCGCAGCGGGTGCGGCGCGGTTCGCCGCCGCGGCGTGGGCCTTCGGGGTCGGCTCGGTCTCGGCCTCGTCGTCGATTTCGACAGCACTGGCGGCGCGCACGACGGTGACGCTGCACCCGGCCTGCGCCACCACCTGCGACGACACGCTGCCGAGGTAGCGCCGCAGCCCGGAGCTGCCGCGCGCGCCCATCACGATGTGGTCGACCTGGTTGCGGCGCGCGAAATCGACGATCGCCAGCGCGGCGTCGGGTGCCTCGAGGACATGGAAGGTCAGCCGGTCTTCGTCGAGGTCGAGCGCGGTGCGGATCGGTCGGGCCCAGTGCCTGAGCTCGACGAGCTGCTTGACATGGCGGCTGCGACCGGCTTCGTCGACCAGCTCGTCGCCGCCGATGCGCGCGGTCTTCATGACGCTGAGACAGGCCAGCCGGGCGCCCGGCTCGGTCAGCACGATGCGGCGCACGGTCTCGCTCAACTGCGTCAGCAGTGCAGGGGCGGCGTGGTCGACATCGACCGCGGCCAGGATGATCGGGTTGCGGTCGAGCTGGTCGCTGGTGAGCGTGTGGTGGGGCGCACCGCCAGGGTCGGCGCCGAGCGCGAGGAACCAGCGTTTGAGGTTGCGCATCGCGCCGCTCCTGTGCAGTCGCAAGGCACGCCGGGTCAACGCCACCTGCGGTGGGTTCTGCAGGTCGAGCGCGAGTTGCGCTGCGCTCTGGTAGCGCTGCTCCGGCCTGACCTCGAGGCACTTCAGGATGACCTCCTGCAGCCACGGCGGGCAGTCGGCGCGCCACGCGCGCGGCGGCACCGGGTCGAGCCAGAGCCGGCGCCGCAGGCCGCGCACGTTGTCGGGTTGGCCGAACGGGCGCTCGCCGGTGGCGAAGTGGTAGAGCATCACGCCCAGCGCGAAGACGTCGCTGCGCGGATCGTTGCGGATGAACTTCACCTGTTCGGGCGACATGTACGGCCCGGTGCCCATCGGCAGCGAGAACTCCTCCTCGAGCAGGTCGGGCAGGAAGTCGTGGCGCGACAGGCCGAAGTCCACCAGCACCGCGGTACCGTCCTCGCGGAACATGATGTTGCTGGGCTTGACGTCCAGGTGCACCAGGTGCTGGCGGTGCAGGTCGTGCAGTGCGGTGGCTACGCGCGATCCGATCTCGATCACCTCGTCCAGCGGCAGCGGCGCGTGCTCCAGGCGCGGCCGCAGCGACACGCCCTGGATGCGTTCCATCACGATGTACGGCTGGCATGAGAAGTCGCCCTTGGCCACGACCTTGGGCACGTGCGGGCCGCTGAGCATCGGCATGATCATCTGCTCGACCTCGAAGCCGACGATGGTGGCCGGATCCTCGCCGCCCTTGATGCGCGGCACCTTCATGATCAGCGGCAGCCGCGAGTCGCCGGCGTGATTGACCTCGCTGACGCGCCACAGGTGCGCCATGCCGCCCAGGTGCAGCTTCTCCTCGAGGCGGAAGCGGTCGACGACCTGCCCGGCCTCGAGCGGGTTCGGCTTGGGCAGGCCGCCGCTGCTGGCGTAGCCGAGCGATCGGCCGGCCTGGTCGGCGTCGACACGTCTCACGGCTACTGCCCGTCGCCGAGCCGGCTGGCCAGGCGCTGCGGCAGCTCGGCGGCACGGATCTTGGCGCCAGCGCTGTCGTAGTCGTAGGGCACGCGGAAGTAGGTGAGCGTGGCCGCCGCGTCGTCGAAGATCGCATAGCACGCCGCCGGGTTGCCGTCGCGCGGCTGCCCCGCCGAGCCGGGGATCACCAGCCACTGCCGGTGCGGCGGCACCGGGATTGCGACGTCCGCGGTGGGAACGAACTCGCCCGCCTTGCCCAGTCCCGAGACATGGTAGAGCCGCGGCTCGTGCATGTGGCCGCAGAAGGTGTAGCGACACGTGGTGGCCTGCAGGCTGCGCACGGCCTCGGCGCGTCCCTGCACGTACTCCCAGTCGGCCGGCGACCAGGCGTTGGCATGCACGTAGAGCTGGTCGCCACTCTGCTGCGACAGCGGCAGCGCGGCGAGGAAGGCGAGCTGTTCCGCGTCGAGCAGCCCGCGCGTCCAGTCGACCACGTGGCGTGCTTCGGCACGCATCTGCGGCCCCGCGCCGCGCGCGACCGCCAGGTCGTGGTTGCCCTGTACTGCGAGCGCGCCTTGCCGGACGAATTCACGCACCGTGTCGACGACCCAGGCGGGGTCGGCGCCGTAGCCGACGAAGTCGCCCAGGAAGACCCACGACTCGGCCCCCCGCGCGCGCGCATGGTCCAGCACGGCCTCGACCGCCTCGCGGTTGGCATGCAGATCGGTGATGAGCGCGGTTTTCATTGAGTCGATGCCGATGCCCCTGCCGCCGCGCGACGGGGCTGACGCGGCTGCGCCGGCGCCCCCTTCGGGGCGAGGCGGGCGCGCCGCCTATCCGATCCGGCCGAGCAGCAGGTACTCCATGAGTGCCTTCTGCACGTGCATCCTGTTTTCCGCCTCGTCCCAGACGACGGACTGGGGGCCGTCGATCACTTCGGCGGCGACCTCCTCGCCGCGGTGCGCCGGCAGGCAATGCATGAACAGCGCATCGGGCTGCGCCGCGGCCATCATGCGGGTGTCGACGCACCACTGGGCGAAGGCCTTCTTGCGCGTCTCGTTCTCGGCCTCGAAGCCCATGCTGGTCCAGACGTCGGTCGTCACCAGGTGCGCGCCGCGACAGGCTTCGAGCGGATCGGCGAACACCTGGTAGCAGCCGCCCGACGCGACGCCGGCCACGTGCGGGTCGACGCCGTAGCCGCCCGGCGTACTGACGTGCAGCGTGAAGCCCAGGGTCTCGGCGGCCTGCAGCCAGGTGTTGGCCATGTTGTTGCCGTCGCCGACCCAGGCCACCACCTTGCCGCGGATGTCGCCGCGATGCTCGATGTACGTGAAGAGGTCGGCCAGGATCTGGCACGGGTGGAATTCGTTGGTCAGGCCGTTGATCACCGGCACGCGCGAGTTCGCGGCGAAGCAATCGATGCGGGCCTGCTCGAAGGTGCGGATCATCACCAGGTCGACCATGCGGCTGATGACGCGCGCCGAATCCTCGATCGGCTCGGCGCGGCCGAGCTGGCTGTCGCCGGTGGTCAGGTTGACCACCGAGCCGCCCATCTGGTACATGCCGGCCTCGAAGCTGACCCGGGTGCGCGTGCTGGCCTTCTCGAAGATCATCGCCAGCGTGCGGTCGGCCAGCGGCTGGTAGCGCTCGTAGTTCTTGAAGCGCGTCTTGATGATGCGGGCGCGCTCGAACAGGTAGGCGCATTCTTCGGCGCGCAGGTCCTTGAATTGGAGGTAGTGCTTCATCGGTGCGTATCCTTCTTTCGCGCCTGGCTCGTCACGGCCGAGCGGCGAGGAAGTCGCGCACCAGCGGCACCAGGATGGCAACGATCTCGTCGGCCTCGGCGGCCGAGAGGATGAGCGCCGGCAGCAGGCGGATCACGCTGTCGGCGGTGACGCTGATGAGCAGACCCGACTGCGCGGCCCTGGCCAGCAACTGGCTGCACGGCCGATCGAGCTCGATGCCGATCATCAGCCCCTGGCCGCGGATTTCCCTGACGCCGGCGACGCCGTGCAGACCTTCGGTGATGCCGTCCGCGAGGCGCCTGCCCATCGCGGCGGCGTTGGCCAGCAGGCCGTCTTCCTCCATGATGCGCAGCGTCTCGATGCCGGCGCGCATGGCCAGCGGGTTGCCACCGAACGTGCTGCCGTGGTTGCCGGGTTGCAGCACGTCCTTGGCGCGCGCGCCGGCGACGACGGCGCCGATCGGCACGCCCGAGCCCAGGCCCTTGGCCAGCGGCATCACGTCGGGCTGGATGCCGGCCCACTGGTGCGCGAACCATCGGCCGGTGCGGCCGATGCCGCACTGGACTTCGTCGAGCATCAGCAGCCAATCCCGCTCGTCGCACAGCCGGCGCAGCGCGCGCAAGTTGTCCGCGTGCGTCGGGTTGATGCCACCTTCGCCCTGGATCGTCTCGAGGAAGATCGCGACCACGTCGGGGTGGCTGCGCGCCACCGCGCGCACCGCGTCGATGTCGTTCAGCGGCAGCCGCACGAAGCCCTCGACCAGCGGCTCGAAGCCCTTGTGCACCTTCGGGTTCCCGGTGGCCGACAGCGTCGCGATCGAGCGGCCGTGGAAGGCCTTGTCG
>JBBIPS010000188.1:0-6419 GCA_037442725.1 Burkholderiales bacterium
TAGGAACGACTCAAATCGGCGCCGCCGTCGTCGCCACCTTCATCGTCGGCGGCAGCAGCGTCGGAGTGTGCGTCTTCCCCGCCACCCAGGCATCGATCATGTCCGCCCACTCTTGCAGCATGTGGCGGCGCTGTTCCGCGTACTCGGCCTTGTTGTAGACGCCGCGCGATGAGCGCCCGTCTTCGTGGGCAAGGCACTTCTCGATCCAGTCGCTGTTGAAGCCTAGCTCGTTCAGGATGGTCGAGCCGGTGCGGCGCAGGTCGTGCACGGTGAAGGGCTCCAGCGGGAGCTTCGCTTCCTTGGCTCGCTCCGCGACGGTCTGAGTGACCCGGTTCAAGGTGGCCTTCGACATGCAGCGATCGGCGTCGTAACGCGAGGGCAGCAGGAACTTGGACCCGCTGGCACAGGTGCGCAGCGCCACCATGATGTCGAGCGCCTGCTGCGACAGGTAGACGTTGTGAGGCTTGCCGGCCTTCATGCGGCTCTTCGGAATCGTCCAGACGGCGTTCTCGAAGTCGACCTCGTCCCAGGTGGCCTCGATCAGCTCGCTCTTGCGCACGAGCGTCAGCAGGATCAGGCGCAGCGCCAGGCGGATGGTCGGCAGGGTCGCGGTGGCGTCCAGCACCCGGTGCATGACGCGGATCTCGGACGGCGACAGCGCGCGGTCCTTGGCCACGAAGGTGGCGATCGATGAGGGGCCGACTTCGTCCGCGGGATTCGGCGCCTTATCGCCATGCAGCGCCGCGAAACCGAACACCTGCTTGACGATGTCGCGCACGTGTACGGCGGTCGCCGGTGCGCCGCGCGCCTTGACCTTGGCGCACAGGTTGCGCAGGTCCTCCGCGCCGATCTCGGCCATCAGCCGGTTGCGGAACACCGGCATGATGTCGCGGTCGATGATGCTCTTGCGCATCGACTTGGTGCTCTCGGCCATCCTGGCTTCTTCCAGCCAACGCTTGGTGAACTCTTCGAAGGTCTTGGCCTCGGCTGACCTGAGCTTCTCCCGCTGCTTCTCCTGGGAGGGAGACCGGCCTTCTGCGATCGCCTTGCGCGCTTCCACGCAGCGCTCGCGCGCCATCAGAAGCGAGATCCCGTCCTTCGATCCGTAGCGGCCGATCGTGAGGGTCTCCCGCCGGCCGTTGAGCCGGTAGTCGAGTCGGAAAGTGATCGTGCCTCTGGGGGAGACGGTCACGTACATCCCGTCCCGGTCGGCGATCTTGTAGGTGGTTGCCTGGGGCTTGATGCCCCTGAGCGTGCCATCGGACAGCATCGGCGGTCCCTCCTCTCGGAGGAATTTTACCGTCACGCCTATTCGGCCGCCACAAATTCGCTAAGTTGTTGTCCCGTATTGGTTGTTTGCAAATATTTTTACCGTCAATGGCCTCAAAGCGCTGACGGTAAAAAGTTCGGAGGGTGTCCGTGCCAGATTTTTACCGTCAGATTTACCGTCAAACTGAAGGGCATCTCCCCGATAGATGTCGATAGATCTCGACAGACGTTCTCTATACTTGACAATAACTTAGCAGCAATTTCCGATAGACATCGATAGACGCTGAAGGACGCCGAATCATTCCCACTCGATCGTCGCCGGCGGCTTGGAGGAGACGTCGTACGTGACGCGGTTGATGCCGCGCACCTCGTTGATGATGCGGCTGGAGACGGTCTTGAGCAGGGCGTAGGGCAGTTCGGCCCAGTCGGCGGTCATGAAGTCGCTGGTCTGCACCGCGCGCAGCGCGACCACGTGCTCGTAGGTGCGGCCATCGCCCATCACGCCGACGCTCCTGACCGGCAGGAAGACCGCGAACGCCTGGCTCGTCAGGTCGTACCAGGTCTTGCCGCTGCGTTCGTCGACGGCCCGGCGCAGTTCCTCGATGAAGATGTGGTCGGCGCGGCGCAGCAGTTCGGCGTAGCCGGGCTTGACCTCGCCGAGGATGCGCACGCCCAGCCCCGGGCCGGGGAAGGGGTGGCGGTAGACCATCTCGTGCGGCAGGCCGAGCGCCACGCCGAGCTCGCGCACTTCGTCCTTGAACAGGTCGCGCAGCGGCTCGAGCAGTTTCAGTCCGAGCGTGGCGGGTAGCCCGCCGACGTTGTGGTGGCTCTTGATGGTCGTGGCCTTGCGGCTGCCGGTGGACGAGCGCGTGCCGCCCGACTCGATCACGTCCGGGTAGATGGTGCCCTGCGCCAGCCACTTCACGCCGTCGTGCCCGGCACCACCGGCCGCCTGCTTCAACTGGTCCGCCTCGGCCTGGAAGACGCCGACGAATTCGCGGCCGATGATCTTGCGCTTGGCCTCGGGGTCGACCACGCCGGCGAGCGCGGCGAGAAACCGCGCGCTGGCGTCGACGTGCACGACGCGCGCGTGCAGCCGGCCGGCGAACATCTCCAGCACCAGCGCGGCTTCATTGAGCCGCAGCAGCCCGTGGTCGACGAAGACGCAGGTGAGCCGATCGCCGATGGCGCGGTGGATCAGCGCCGCGGCCACGCTCGAATCGACGCCGCCGGACAGACCGAGCAGCACCTGCTCGTCGCCGACCTGCGCGCGGATGCGCGCCACCGCCGCGGCGACGTGGTCGCGCATGACCCAGTCGGGCGAAGCGCCGCAGATGTCGAGCACGAAGCGCTCGAGCAGCGCGCGGCCCTGCAGCGTGTGCGTGACCTCGGGGTGGAACTGCACGCCGTAGTAGCCGCGCGCCTCGTCGGCGATGCCGGCGATCGGGCAGCTCGGCGTCGAGGCCATCAGTGCGAAGCCCGGCGGCAGCGCGGTGACCTTGTCGCCGTGGCTCATCCAGACCTCGAGCATGCCGTGCCCGTCGGCGGTGCGGAAGTCCTCGATGCCGTCGAGCAACCGGGTGTGGCCATGGGCGCGCACCTCGGCGCGGCCGAACTCGCGCTGCGCCGACGGCTCGACCTGGCCGCCGAGCTGCACCGTCATCGTGAACATGCCGTAGCAGATGCCCAGCACCGGCGTGCCGAGTTGCCAGACCACTTCGGGCGCGCGCAGTTGCTGGTCTTCGTAGGTGCTGGCGTGGCTGCCCGAGAGGATGATGCCCTTGGGTGCGAAGGCGCGGATGAACTCGGCCGAGACGTCGCTGGGATGGATCTCGCAGTAGACGTGTGCCTCGCGCACGCGCCGTGCGATGAGTTGCGTGACCTGCGAGCCGAAGTCGAGGATCAGGATCTTGTCGTGCATGGCGGTGGTCGGCGGGTGGGCCGCGCCGTCGGGGCTGGCGCAGTGCATCAGGCGGCAGTCGCCGGCGCGGTCTTGTCGCGGTGGCGCAGGAAGTAGCGCGTGGCCACCAGCATGCTGAGCAACTGGATCGCCGCGCAGAAGTAGAACGGCAGCCCGAGCAGCCAGTCGCCGGCGGGCCGGTGCGAGACGAAGCCGAGCAGGCTGGCGCCGACCACCGGGGCGATGACCGCCATCAGGCTGTTCAGCGACGCCACCGAGCCCAGCGTCTGACCCTGCGTGCGCGCGTCGGCGGCGTTCGAGATCAGGCTCTGCACGGCGCTGTTGACGGCGTAGCCGAGCAGGTTGGCAAAGATCACCGCGTACATCATCCAGCCCTGCGTGGCCAGGCCCCAGCTCAGGTAGGCCAGCGTCGACGACACCAGCCCCAGCGCCGCGAGCTTGCGCGGCGCGAAGTGCTTGAGCAGGTACTTCAGCAACCCGCCCTGGACCACCGCCGTGGCCATGCCGACGGCGAACAGCGACCAGCCGTTCTCCACCGGCCCCCAGCCGAACTTGAAGGTGGTGTAGAGCACCCAGGTGGCGTGCAGCGTGAACTGTGCGAAACCCGACAACGCGACGACGACGACCAGCGGGCCGACGCCTTCGATCGCCGTCAACTGGCGCAACGCACTGACCGGGTTGGCACGCCGCCATTCGAAGGCACGCCGCCGCGTCTCGGGCAGCGACTCGGGCAGCACGAAGTAGCCGTACAGCCAGTTCAGCACCGACAGGCCGCCGGCGGCGAAGAACGGCAGCCGCAGGTCGACGCCGCCGAGCAGGCCGCCCATCACCGGCCCGAGGATGAAGCCGACGCCGAACATCGCGCCGAGCAGGCCGAAGCGGCGCGCCCGGTCGTCGGGCGGCGTGATGTCGGCGACGTAGGCGTTGGCCACCGCCACGTTGGCCTGCATCGCACCACTGAACAGTCGCACCACGATGAGCATCCACAGCGCCGTGGCCAGCCCGGTGACGAAGAAACCGAGGCCGAGGCCGCAGAAGCCGATCAGCAGCACCGGCCGGCGGCCGTAGCGGTCGGACAGCGCGCCCAGGATCGGCGAGCCGAAGAAGTTGGCGATGCCGAAGGCAAAGGCCACGGCGCCGTACCAGAACGCCTGCTCGGCGAGCGAGTTCGTGAAGGTGCCGACGAGTCCCGGCAGCACCGGGATGATGAGGCCGATCGACACCATGTCGATCAGCACCGTGATCATGATGAAGGGCATCGCCGCCTTGCGCTGGCGGCCCGGCGCCGTTGCGAGGGCGCCGATCTGCGGATCGCTCAAGCCATCACTCCATGCGGTAGTTGGGTGATTCCTTGGTGATCTGCACGTCGTGGACGTGGCTCTCGCGGATGCCCGCCGAGGTGATCTCGACGAACTCGGCGCGCTGGTGCATCTCGGCGATCGACGCGCAACCGCAGTAACCCATCGACGCGCGCAGCCCGCCGGACATCTGGAAGACGATCGCCACCAGCGAGCCCTTGTACGCGACGCGGCCCTCGATGCCCTCGGGCACGAGCTTGTCGGTGTTCGGGTTGTCGGTCTCGTCGTTCTCCTGGAAATAGCGATCCGCCGATCCGGCCTTCATCGCACCGATCGAGCCCATGCCGCGGTAGCTCTTGTAGCTGCGGCCCTGGAACAGCACGATCTCGCCCGGCGCCTCCTCGGTACCGGCGAACATGCCGCCCATCATCACGCTGCTGGCGCCGGCGGCGATCGCCTTCGAGATGTCGCCCGAGTAGCGGATGCCGCCGTCGGCAATCAGCGGCACGCCCGAGCCGCGCAGCGCGGTGGCGACGTTGTCGATGGCGGTGATCTGCGGCACGCCGACGCCGGCGACGATGCGCGTGGTGCAGATCGAGCCCGGGCCGATGCCGACCTTGACGCCGTCGGCGCCGGCCTCGACCAGCGCCAGCGCGGCGGCGCCGGTGGCGATGTTGCCGCCGATCACGTCCACCGCCGGGAAGTTCTTCTTGACCCAGCGCACGCGATCGATCACGCCCGCGCTGTGGCCGTGCGCGGTGTCGACCACCAGCGCGTCGACGCCGGCGCGCACCAGCAGCTCGACGCGCTCCTCGGTACCCTCGCCGACGCCGACCGCGGCGCCGACGCGCAGCTTGCCCTGGGCGTCGCGCGCAGCATTGGGGAAGTTGGTCTGCTTGGTGATGTCCTTCACCGTCATCAGCCCGCGCAGCTCGAAGGCCTCGTTGACGACCAGCACGCGCTCGAGCTTGTGCTGGTGCATCAGCGCCTTGCCCTCGCCGATGGTGGCGCCCTCGTTGACGACGACGAGCTTGTCGCGCGGCGTCATGATCGCGCGCACGGGCGCATCGAGCTGGGTCTCGAAGCGCAGGTCGCGGCCGGTGACGATGCCCACCACACGACCGTCCTCGACCACCGGGAAGCCCGAGATGCCGTGCTGCCTGGACAGCGCGATCACCGCGTGCACCGGCAGGTCGGGCGCGACGGTGATCGGATCGCGCAGCACACCCGACTCGTAGCGCTTGACGCGCGCCACCTCGGCCGCCTGCTGCCTGGGCGTGAGGTTCTTGTGCACGATGCCGATGCCGCCCTCCTGCGCCATCGCGATGGCCAGCCGCGCCTCGGTCACCGTGTCCATCGCGGCGGAGACCAGCGGCAGATTGAGTTCGATGTGGCGCGACAGCCTGGTCGCAAGACGGGTGTCGCGGGGCAACACCTGTGAGAAGGCCGGCACCAACAACACGTCGTCGAAGGTGAGCGCTTTGCCTAAGAGGCGCATTGGGCATGCTCCAGACGCAAAACCGGATTATACGGACCGCTCCCGCGCCGCCAGTGCGACAGGCAGCGCGCTGACAGACTGTCACGATGGGTGGCGCGGCGCCGCAGCGCGCGCCGCTACACTCGCGTGCAGGATTCGCTTGGGGACGATCGATGCAATCACATCGCGGCGCGCCGGGACGGCTGGGGGTCGCTGGCCTGGCCGTGGCGCTGATCATGGCGCTGTCGGCGACGCAGGCCCAGGTGGCGGCGCAGGCGCAGTGGAAGTGGAAGGATTCGAGCGGCCAGGTGCACATCAGCGACCTGCCGCCGCCGCGCGAGATCGCCGACAAGGACGTGCTCGAGCGTCCGAACCCGAGCGCGCGGCGCGCGGCGCCGGTGAGCGCCGCTTCGGCGCCGGCCAGCGCCGCTGGCGCGCGAGCGCGTGCGCGACG
>JBBIPS010000189.1:0-6400 GCA_037442725.1 Burkholderiales bacterium
CAACGCCTCGCCGGCGGGCGACCTGCTGCCGCCGTTGCTGGCGCTGGACGCCGAGGTCGAGCTGGCGCGGCTCGACGCCGCGGGGTCGGTCGCGACGCGCTGGCTGCCGCTCGACGGCTTCTTCACCGGCCCCGGCCGCACGCGGCGCGAGCCCGACGAATTGCTCACCGACGTGCGCGTTGCGCTGGCGCCGCGCGGGCAGGTGGCGCGCTGGCACAAGTCGGGAACGCGCCCGGCGCTCGACATCTCGACGATCTCGATCGCCTTCGCCGCGCGGCGCGACGACGAGGCTCGCCTGCGCGGCGTGCGCCTCGTGCTCGGTGCGGTCGCGCCGACGCCGCTGCGCGCGCGGCGCACTGAAGCGCTGCTCGAAGGCCAGCGGCTCGACGCCGCGCTGGCCGCCAGCGCCGCCGACTGCGCCGCCGCTGAGGCCACGCCGATCGACGACGTTCGCGCCAGCGGCTGGTACCGCAGCGAGCTGGTGCACAACATGACGCGAAGGGTGCTCGAAGATGTCGGCAACGCTTGAGATCCACTTCACGCTCAACGGCGTGCAGCGCGGTGCGCTGGTCGACGCGGGCATGAGCACGCTGCAGATGCTGCGCGACGTGATCGGCCTGACCGGCACCAAATACGGCTGCGGCGAGGGCGAGTGCGGCGCCTGCACGATCCTCGTCGACGGCCGCTCGGTCAACGCGTGCCTGCTGTTCGCGCTCGACTGCGACGGACGCAGCCTCACCACCGTCGAGGGCCTGGCGGGCAACGCGCATGCGCGCGCGCTGCAACAGGCCTTCGTCGCGCGCGGTGCGGTGCAGTGCGGCTTCTGCACTCCGGGCATGCTGGTGCAGGCCACGCACCTGCTGGACACCACGCCGCACCCCGATGCCGCGACGGCGCAGCGCGCGATCGAGGGCAACCTGTGCCGCTGCACCGGCTACCGCAAGATCGTCGAGGCCATCGTCGACGCCGGCAGCGGCGCGCCGTCGTCGGCGGCGGGAGCAGCACCATGAACGAGACCGTGACCGCGCCGCCGGCCGGCGCCAGCCTGATCGGCCAGCGCATCCCGAAGATGGATGCGCCCGAGAAGGCCGGCGGCAAGACCCGCTACGTGCACGACATCGACCTGCCGGGGCAGTTGCACGCGGCGATCCTGCGCTCGACCCGTGTGCACGCGATCATCAAGCGCATCGACACGACGGCGGCGCGTGCGCTGCCCGGCGTGCACGCGGTGCTCACCGCCGCCGACCTGCCTGGGCAGCGGCCGATCGGCGTCGCCAAGGACCACCTGCCGCTCAAGAGCGGCCGGGTGCGCAGCGCGCGCGACGAGATCGCCGCGGTGGCCGCCGACAGCGAGGCGGTGGCGCAGCAGGCGCTGCGGCTGATCGAGGTCGAGTACGAGGACCTGCCGCTGGTGGCCGACGCCGAGGCGGCGCTCGCGCCCGGTGCGCCGCTGGTGCATCCGCCGATCGCCGGCGCCGCCGTCGGAGCGCCGGTGGGGCTGGCCGGGCGCGCCGACAACGTCGCGATGCGATTCGACTACGGCCATGGCGACGTCGCGCGCGGCGAGGCCGAGTCCGACGTCGTCGTCGAGGACGTCTTCGAGCTGCACTACGTGACGCACTGCTGCCTGGGCGTCTCGGGCGTGATCGCCGAGTTCGACGCGCGCGGCAACCTGCTGCTGTACTCGAACACGCAGGTGCCGTTCCTGCACAAGCGCGAGTTCGCCGAGATCCTGGGCATGGACCCGGGGCGCATCCGCATCATCCAGCCGCCGATCGGCGGTGGCTTCGGCTCCAAGCTCGACATCTATCCGTTCGAGGTCATTTGCGTCTACCTGGCGCGCGCCACCGGCCGGCCGGTGAAGCTGGTGTTCAGCCGCGAGGAGGAGTTCCTGGCTTCGCCGACGCGCCAGCCGGTGCGCCTGCGGCTGCGCTCGGGCTGCACGAAGGACGGCACGCTCACCTTCCGCACGGTGCACACGCTGCACGACAACGGCGCCTACACCTCGTGGGGCGCGACGACGCCGTTCGTGATGATGCAGACCTTCTCGTCGCTGTACCGCGTGCCGCACTGCGACTACCACACGGTCGCCGTGTACACAAACAACCCGTATGCCGGATCGTTCCGCGGCTACGGCAACTTGCAGGCCACCTTCGCCGTCGAGGCGCACATGGACAAGCTGGCCGATGCCATCGGCATGGACCCGCTGGCCTTCCGGCTCAAGAACGCACAGGCGCCGGGCGAGGTCACCGGCCAGGGCATGTCGTTCAAGAGCTGCGGCTTCCAGGACTGCCTGGCGAGTGCCGCCGGGCGCAGCGACTTCTCGCGCAAGCAGCGCGAGTACGCCGCGCGGCGCGGCGCGCCCGGGTCGATCAAACGGGGCGTCGGCATCGCGGCGATGCTGCATGTGGGCGGCGGTGCCAAGATCTACCCGTCCGACGGCTGCGGCACGATCCTCAAGCTCGACGATTTCGGCCACGTCACGCTGATCACCGGCGCGTCCGAGATCGGGCAGGGCTCGGAGACGGTGCTCGCGCAACTCGTTTGCGAGGAACTCAGGCTGCCGATGTCGGCGGTGACGGTGGTCAACAACGACACCGACATCACGCCCTGGGACGTCGGCGTGCACGCCAGCCGCACCACCTTCATCGCCGGCAACTCGGCGATCGGCGCGGCACGCAAGGCGCGCGCCAAGATCCTGGCCGCGGCGGGCGTCAAGTTCGATTGCGCAGCCGATTCACTGCGGCTCGACGGCGGGCGCATCGTGCGCGCCGACACCGGCGAGGTGCTGTCCGACCTGGCGCGCTTCCTGCGCGGGCTGCACTTCAGCGACCGCGCCGAGCTGGTGATGACGAGCTTCTACTACGAGCCGCCGAGCGTGCACCAGGACAAGGCCTTCAAGGGTGACGTCTCGGCCGCCTACGCCTGGGCGGCGCAGGTGGTCGAGGTCGAGGTCGACACCGACACCGGCGTCGTGCGCATGGTCAGGGTCACCGCGGCGCACGACGTCGGCCGCGTGCTCAACCGCCTGGGCATCGAAGGCCAGATCGAAGGCGGCATCGTGATGGGGCAGGGCTACGCGCTGACCGAGAACCTGATGGTCGAGGGCGGGCGCATCCGCAACCCGAACTTCCGCGACTACAAGCTCGTCACGGCGCCCGAGATCCCCGAGATGGACATCGCCTTCATCGAGTCGATGGACGGCGAGGGCCCGCAGGGCGCCAAGGGCGTCGGCGAGGCGCCGGCGATCTGCATCGCCGCGGCCACCGCCAATGCGATCCACAACGCCACCGGCGTGCGCATCACCAGCCTGCCGTTCACCCCCGAGCGCGTCTACCGCGCGCTGCACGGCGCGCTGCCGCCGCCACGGCCGCTGCCGGAGATCGGCGCGTGAGGCCACGCACCGTGCTGTCGCTGGAGCAGGCGCTGTCGCTGCCGTACGCGACGCTGCGCTTTCGCCAGCTCGGCTGGCGCGTCATCCGCATCGAGGCCACACCGTCGGGCGATGGCGGCCTGCCCGGTGATCCGAACCGCTACATCGGCGCGCGCGTCGCCGACGACGACCGGCGCAGCTACTTCGTCGCGCCCAACGTCGGCAAGGAAGCGATCGCGCTGAACCTGAAGGACCCGCGCGGCCGGGCCGTGCTGCAGCGGCTGATCCGCGATCTGGGCGTCGACGTCTTCTGCTGCAACACGGTGCCGTCGCGCTACGAGGCGTTGGGCATCGCGCCGGCGACCTTGCGCGCCGCCAAGGCCGACCTGATCTGGGCCGCCATCTCGGCGCAGGGGCCGGCGGTCCCGGACGCGCCGGGCTACGACCCGGTGATCCAGGCCATGGCCGGCTACATGGAGCTCACCGGCGCGCGCGACGGCCCGCCGATGCTGACCGGGATCCCGGTCGTCGACCTGAAGGCCGGCGACGAGCTGTACGCGAACGTGATCGCGGCGCTGCTCGACCGGGCCGAGGGCGGCGGCGGCGCCGAAATCCATGTCTCGATGCTGCAGGCGGCGGCGTCGTGGCTGATCACCGTGCTGCCGCTGATCGACCTTGGCTGCACGCCCGACGAGATCACGCGCGCCGGCAACGAGCACCGCAAGTTCATCCCGACCAACGTCTACCCGGCGCGCGACGGCTTCATCTACCTGGCGATCGGCAGCGACGTGCAGTGGCGGCGGCTGACCGCGATACCGAAATTCGGCGTGGTCGCCAACGCGGTGCGCAAGACCAACGAAGGCCGCCATGCGCAGCGCGAGTCGATCCACCGCGACATCGCCGCGGTGACGATGCACCACGATGCCGACGCGCTGCTGGCCGATCTGCGTGCCGCGGTGATCCCCTGCACCCGCATCCTCGACATCCGCCAGGTGCGCGAGCTGCCGGCGCTGGCCGGCAGGCTCACCCGCACCACGCTGCCCGACGGGCGCATGGTGCGGCTGCCGCCGATGGCCGTCGACGTCGGCGGCGCGCAGCGCGAGCTCGGCTTCGCGCCGCACTACGGCGAACACACGCGCGCGGTGCTCGCCGAGGCCGGGCTGGGTACCGGCGAGATCGACGCCCTGCTCGACGCCGGCGTCGCCGCGTGTGCCGCCGACTGAACGACCACCCCATCACCGGAGTCACGCCATGGCGCTGGCCAACCCGCTGCTCGAACCGGTCGCCCGGCCGCTGCCCCGGCGCATCGCCGTGGTCGGCGCCGGCACCATCGGCCCCGACATCGCGTACTACCTGCTGACGGCGCTGCCGGGAGTGGCGCTGATGCTGGTCGACATCCGGCAGGCCGCGCTCGACGCGGCGCTGGCGCGGCTGCGCGGCTACGCCGACAAGGCCGTGGCGCGCGGCAAGATGTCACCCGAGCACGCCGCGGCGGCGCTCGCCGGCCTGGCCGGCAGCACCGACTATGCCGCACTCGCCGACTGCGACTGGGTGGTCGAGGCGGCGACCGAAGACCTGGCGCTCAAGCGCCGCATCTTCGCCGACGTCGAGTCGCGCATCGCGCCGGACGCGGTGATCACCTCGAACACCAGCTCGCTGCCGGCGGCGCGCATCTTCGCCGACCTTGCGCGCCCCGAACGCGCGACGGTGACGCACTTCTTCGCGCCGGCGTGGCGCAATCCGGCGGTCGAGGTGATCGACTGGGAGCGCGTCGACCCGGCGCTCGTGGCCTGGCTGCGGCACCTGTTCGCGTCCACCGGCAAGCTGCCGCTGGTGACCGCCGACGCCCCGTGCTTCATGCTCGACCGGGTGTTCGACAACTGGTGCAACGACGCCGCGCTGCTGCTCGGTGCGGCCAGCGCCGCGCAGATCGACGCGGTGGCGGGCGAGTTCGTTCACGCCGGTCCGTTCTTCGTCCTCAACCTCGCGCACGGCAACCCGATCATCATCGAGACCAACACGCTGCAGGCCGACGAGGAGGGCGAGCATTACCGTCCGGCCGCGCTGTTCCGCTCGGTCGAGCGCTGGCAGACCCTCGCCCCGGGGGCCGCGCTCGACGTGCCGGCGCCGTTGCGCGCGACGATCCGCGACCGGCTGCTCGGCGTGCTGTGGTCGCAGAGCGTCGACATCCTCGACCGCGGCATCGGCGAGCCCGCCGACCTCGACCTCGGCTGCCGCGTCGCGCTCGGCTTTCGGCGCGGCCCGCTCGAGCTGATGCGCGCAGCCGGCGCCGCCGAGGTCGAACGCGTGCTGGCGCGCTACGCGCGCGAGCGCCCCGGCATGCCGCTGCCGCGGCGCCCGGTCGCGCAATACCAGCCGCGCGAGCGCCACGTGCTGGTCGACCGCCTCGGCGACGTGGTCGTCATCACGCTGCGCCGGCCCGAGGCGCTCAATGCGCTGCACGACGAGATGACCGACGAGGTCCTGGCGGCGATCCGCCGTCACGAGAGTGACGCGGGCGTCGCCGGCTTCGTCATCACCGGTTACGGCACCAAGGCCTTCTGCGCCGGTGCCGACATCGGCCGCTTTCCATCGATGTTGGGCAATGCCGACGCCGCGGCGCAGTACGCGCGCGATTGCTCGCGTCTGCTGGTGCACCTGGACCGCTGCGCCAAGCCGGTGGTCGCGGCGGTGAACGGCCTGGCGCTCGGTGGCGGCTTCGAGCTGGCCACGCGCTGCCACGCGATCGTCGCCGAGCGCCACGCGCGCTTCCAGTTGCCCGAGGTGACGCTGGGCATCGTTCCCGGCATCGGTGCGATGGTGGTGCCGTTTCGCCGCTGGCCCGCCGCGGCCGGTGTGCTGCGGCGCATGCTGACCCGCGCCGAGCGGCTGGGCGCGGCCGACGCGCTGGCGATGGGCATGGTCACCGATCTGGCCGACGGACCCGATGCGCTGATCGCCTGCGCCTGTGCGCAGGTGCGCGCGCTGGCCGAGCGCGGTGTGGCCGCGCCGCCCGACGCGCCGGTG
>JBBIPS010000190.1:0-6385 GCA_037442725.1 Burkholderiales bacterium
GTCCTCGGCCGCACCGGCCGCACCCGAGGCCGCTGCACCCGCCGTCGCCGAGGCGGCCGGCGCGGGCGTCGATGCCGCCGAAGCCGCGGCCGCCCTGGCACGTGGCGTGATACGCACACCGCGCTCGTCGATCGTGATGTCGACGCTGTCGCTGCCGCCAGCCTTGGGCTTCTCGATCTTGATCGAAGGCGAGTGCGCCGGTTTCGACGTGCGTCGACCCGACTGCGCGGTGTCGGTGACCGTCTCGGTATACGTCCAGTGGAACGGCGGCAGGTTCTGCAGGATTCCGGCGCCGATCAACAGCAGCAGCGACAGCACGAAGAAGCGCTTCCACGAGATGCCGACCAGCCAGTTGGCGTAGACGTGGAAGGCCCTGACGCTGGCGCTGGCGAAGCGCTGCCAGCGCTGGGGCCTCGGGAGGGCATCCGGGGTCTGCGGCATGGGTGGCGTGACGGGTCGACGGCTGGGGTGTGTCTGCACTGTACGCAGACGCAGCGGCCGGCGTCGGGCCGATGCGACGTGCTGCCGGCGCGCGGCCACAGGCCGCAATCCCGTGCGACAGTCCGCCCGCGGCTCCGCTGCCGCGGCTTCGATCCAGCCCCCGGCGTGGACTTCAGGTCGGGCTCGACCCCGGTGTCAACGTCGGATGCGTCGACGGGCCGGGTTCACCGGTCGTCCTTCTCGCGCACGAACTCGACCACGCTGACGATCATCGCGACGACGCCGATCAGGATGATGACGATCATCGCCGGATCCTTCAGCTTGATCACCGGCGGCGTGAAGAATGCCAGCGCCAGGGCCAGGGCGATGGCGCCCATCACCATCTTCGCGATCCTTCCTTGCATCATCGTCTCCGTGGTCAGCCTGCGTCGCGCTCGAGATCGTGCGCCCAGCCGGTGAGCCAGCGCGCGGTGCGCAGCAGGCGCGCATCGTCGCCGCGCCGGCCGACGAGCTGGATTCCCATCGGCAGGCCGTTGTCGGCCCGCAGCAGCGGCAGCGTCACGGCCGGCATGCCGGCAAAGGTCCACAACGTGCAGAACGCCGGGCTGCCGGTCGAGTCGAGGCCGTGCGGGGCGGGGCCCGCCGTGGCCGCGGTGAGGATGGCATCGCACCGGTCGAAGACCTCGTCGAACGCCTGGCTCACGGCCTCGATGCGAGCCACCGCGTTGTTGTAGTCGACCGCGGTCACGCGCTGGCCGCGCTCGAGCTGGCAGCGCAGCGAATCGCTGAGCCGATCGCGGCCGCGCTCGTACAGCGCATGGTAGTTTCGCGCCAGGTCGGCCTCCATGATCGTCGCGTGCCACTGCCACACATCATGCAGGACGGCCGGCACGGCAAACGGCAGTGCCCGCTCGCCCAGGGCCTGGGCGACTTCATCGAAAGCCTGGCGCGTGCAGGCCTCGACGTCGTCCCAGTTCGGTGTCTTCGCAAACGCGAACAGCGGCGCCAGCGGCGGCTCCTGCAGCGCGACCTCGCGCAGGTTGGGCCGCGCGATCGGCCGCGTGTCCGGATCGCGCTCGTCGTAGCCGATGAGCGGCTCGGCCAGCAGCGCCAGGTCCTCGATCGTGCGCGCCATGAAGCCCACCTGATCGAGCGGCCTGGACTGCTCGAGGATGCCGTGGCGCGGCACCCACCCGAAGGTCGGCTTGTAGCCGAACACGCCGCAATACGCCGCCGGCCGGATCACGCTGCCGTTGGTCTGCGTGCCGATGGCCAGCGGCACCATGTGCGCAGCCACTGCCGCCGCCGAGCCGCTCGAGGAGCCCCCCGGCGTGTGCCGAGGGTCGACCGGATTGCGCGTCTTGCCGGGCGCATAGGTGGCCAGTTCGGTGGTGACGGTCTTGCCGAGGATGACCGCGCCCGCGCTGCGCAGCCGCTCGACGACGGTGGCGTCGCGTCCCGGACGGCGCCCGGCATGCAGCACCGTGCCATCCTCGGTGGGCATGTCGGCGGTGTCGATGATGTCCTTGACCCCCACCGGCAGCCCGTGCAGCGGGCCCATCGCATGGCCCTCGCGCCGCACGCGGTCGACATTGCGCGCCTGCTCCAGCGCGCGCGTCTCGTCGACGAAGGCCCAGGCCTGCACGCGCGGCTCGTCGGCGCGGATGCGCGCCAGGCAGCCGCTGACCAGTTCCTCGGCGCTGGTGCGGCCCTCGCGCAGCGCCGCCAGCGCCTGCGCTGCGCTGAGCGAAGTGACGTCGACGAGATCGTCCGTGCTCATTCGGTCCGCCGGGCCTCAGTTGTCATAGAACAGCTTGGGCAGCCAGTACACGAGTTGCGGGAAGAAGTGCACCAGGAACATCGTCAGGAACACCATCGCGAGGAACGGGAAGCAGCCCTTGAAGATCGTCCACAGCAGCACGAACTGCGGCGCCACGCCCTTCAGGTAGTAGGCCGACATCGCCATCGGCGGCGTCAGGAACGAGGTCTGCAGGTTGAGCGCCACCAGGATGCCGAAGAACAGCGGGTCGACGCCGAAGTGGGGCAGCAGCGGCAGGAAGATCGGCACGAAGATGATGATGATCTCGCTCCACTCGAGCGGCCAGCCGAGCAGGAAGATGATCGCCTGCGACAGCAGCAGGAAGGTGGTCGGGCTCAGATCCAGCGACAGCACGAAGTCCTTGATCAGCCCCTCGCCGCCGAGGTACGAGAAGATCGACGAGAAGGTCCACGAGCCGACGAACAGCCAGCACACCATCGCCGAGGTGCGCGCCGTCAGGAACACCGCCTCCTTCAGCCGGCCCCAGCTGAACGCCCGGTAGGCGATGGCCAGCACCATGGCGCCCAGCGCGCCGATGGCGGCCGCTTCGCTCGGCGTGGCCAGGCCGAACAGGATCACGCCGAGCACCGACAGGATCAGCACGGCCAGTGGGACGAACGCCTGCAGCAGCAGCACCACCACCTTGGTCCAGGCGATGTCGGTCTGCGCCCTGGGCAGCTTGGGCGCGAGGCTGGGGTTGATCGTCGTGCGCACGATCACGTACGCGATGTACAGGCCGGCGAGCAGGAAGCCCGGGACGATCGCCGCCGCGTACAGCTTGACCACCGACACGGCGGAGGTGGCGCCGTAGACGATGAGCATGATCGACGGCGGGATCAGGATGCCGAGCGTGCCGCCGGCGCAGATCACGCCGGAGGACAGCCGCTGGTCGTAGCCGGCCTTCAACATCGCCGGGAACGCGAGCAGCCCCATCAGCGTCACCACCGCCCCGACGATGCCGGTGGCGGTGGCGAACAGCGCGCAGGTGGCCAGCGCAGCCACCGCCATCGCGCCGGGGATCGCCCGCAGCGCGACCTGCAGGCTGTAGAACAGGCGGTCGAGGATGTTCGATCGCTCGATCATGTAGCCCATGAACAGGAACAGCGGCACCGCCGTCAGCACGTCGTTGTTCATGATGCTGAAGGTGTTCTGCGAGAGCAGGTAGAACACCCGGCTGTCGAAGAACTCCTGGCCCGGCACGTAGTAGGCGTAGAAGCCGAACATGACGCCCATCGCCATCAGCGTGAAGGCGATCGGGAAGCCGAGCAGGATGACGAAGATGAACGCGCCCAGCATCAGCAGCGCGAGTTGCGGGTTGCTCATCGGGCGGCCCCCGCGGCGTGTTGCTGGTGCTCTTGCTGCAGCACGCTCTCGAGCTCCTCGACATCGTGCAACTGGCGCGGCCAGCGGCCGGTCTGGATGCACACGATGCAGCGGATCACCTGGGCGAAACCCTGGATGAAGAGCATGATCCCGGCCAGCGGGATCAGTGCCTTGAGCTGCCATATCGGCACGCCCACGGGGCTGTTCACGCTGACCTCCTTGTAGCCGAACGAGTCGTAGGCATAGCCGAAGCCGGCGATGACCAGCGCGGTCACGCCGGGGTAGAAGAAGATGAAGTACAGCACCAGTTCGATGCTCGCCTGCACGCGCGGGGGCAGCAGCCGGAACAGCACGTCGCCGCGAACGTGCGCGTTGCGCGACAGCGCGTAGGCGCCCGACATGATGAACAGCCCGCCATACAGGATGTAGCTCATGTCGAACGCCCAGCTCGTCGGGTTGTTCAGCGCGTAGCGCATGAAGACCTCGTACGAGGTCCCGAGCGTGAGGATCAGGATGCACCACGCGAAGGCATGGCCGACGGCCATGCTGAAGCGGTCGATCATGATCAGGAATTTCTGCAGCATGGCGGAATGTCCTTCAAGCGGCGCGCCGGCGGCATCCCGCCGCAAGAGCTCGAGGCCGCTGCCAAAAAAAGCGGCGCCACAGTGCGCCGCCTTCGACATCCTCGTCCTGGGTCTTGCGCCGGGGATCCAGCGCCCGGACCTCAGAATCCGAGCTTGCCGTACAGGTGCTCGTAGGCCTGTTCATAGTCCGCGTTGTTGAAGAAGTGGTAGTAGCCGACGCGTTTGGCCCACGCCTTCTGCGACTCCCAGACCTTCTTGAAGAACGGATCCTCGTCGGAGAGCTTCTTGACGAGCACATCCCAGGACTTGAGCTGCGCGGCGAAGACGTCCTTCGGCGTGCGCAGCACGTTGACCTTGTCCTTGCTCCGCAGCTCCTGCAGGTCAGTCGAGTACTGGTCCATCGCCAGCGCGAAGTTGGCCGTCGATGCTGCCTCCGCGGCGTACTTGAGGATGGCCTGCAGATCCTTGGGCAGCGAGTCGTACTTCTTCTTGTTGAAGTCGATCTCGAAGAACTCCATGGCCTGGTGGTAGCTGCCCATGTAGTAGTTCTTCGCCACGTCCTGGGCGCCGAAACGGCGGTCCGAGGTCGGGTTGTTGAACTCGAAGGCGTCGATCACGCCGCGCTCCATCGCCGGCACGATCTCGCCGCCCGGGAGCTGCGTGACCTTCATCCCCAGGTCCTGCATCAGGTCGGCCGCCAGGCCGACGGTGCGGTACTTGAAGCCCTTCAGGTCGGCCGCACCCTTGATCGGCTTCTTGAACCAGCCGAGCGGCTGCGTCGGCATCGGCATCGCGAAGAATGCCACGACGTTCAGGCCGAGCTTCTTCACCAGCTCATCGTAGAACGGCGTGCCCTGGCGATGGATCCACGCCAGCATCTGGTTGGCGTCGCAGCCGTTGATCGGGCCGGAGCCGAACAGCGAGGCGACCTTGCTCTTGCCGTACCAGTACACCGCGACCGTGTGCGCGGCGTCGATGACGCCCTTGCTGGTGGCGTCCATGACCTCGAAGGGCTTGACCACCGAGCCTGCCACGAGGTAGTCGATGCGCAGCCGCCCGCCCGCCATTTCGTTGACCCTGGCCACGTACTGCTCGGCCATCTCGTTGAAGATGTCCTTGGCGCCCCAGGCGCCCTGCATCTTCAGGACGATCGGCGACTGCGCCACCGAAATCATCGGCGCCGTCATCGCCGCGGCACCGGCCACGCCGGAAGCGGCGGCGCCCAGGAAGCGGCGGCGTGCCGGCGCTGCCGCGGGTGTCGACTCCGGTGTTGCCAGCTGGACGGGTTTGCTGTCTTTCATGTCTGTCTCCATTGGCGTTGCATGGCAGGTCTCACGATCCCGATCGACCGCAGCCTGCAGTCTGGTAGGGCGGCAGGGCCACGACAAGCGGGTTTTTCCCCAACACCGTCGCGCCACCTCGTGCAAGCAGTTTTGACCACGACGAAGGTAATCGAGCCACGGGCAAACCCTGGCTTCGGCCGTGGATCGCGACGCGCGCAGCGCGACCCGCCTCGCACGCAGATGATCGGCCGCCGCCGGGATGGCCTGCCCCCTTCGGGGCGGACGAAGTACGGTCTTCCCGGGGGCGCTCTGAACCTGGATCAACCGCCGGCGGGTTGCTGCGACTGCCGGATCGCCTCCACCTGCACCCTCAGCCGCACCGTGTCGGCGACGAACGGCAGGCTGTGCGTGATGCCGAAGGCGCTGCGGTTGAAGTCGCCGGTGAAGTCGCCGCCGCAGACCTCGCGTCGCAACAGCGGACTGCTGTAGCAGCCGAAGCGCTCGGCATTGAGTGTCAGCGGCTGACCCTGGCCGCGCAGCGTGAACTCGCCGCGCACGCTGCGAACGGCGGCCTCACCGTCCGGGACGCCGGGCGGGTCGAACTCGAAACGCTCGGCGACGAAGAAGGCTTGCGGGAATTGCGCGACGGCGAGCATCTCGGCGCCGCGCACACGTGCGTCGAGCAGCGGCACGCCGGTGGAGACCGCGGCGGTGTCGATCGCGACCTGCACCCGGCCGCGCCGCGCCGCGCGGTCGAGCATGACCTGGCCGGCCAGCGGACCGAAGCGGCCGCGGATCGTCGAGGTACCGAAGTGCAGCAGTTCGAAGGTGACGAAACTGTGCGTCGGGTCGAGCGCGTAGGCCACCGGCTCGGCGCGCGCGGTGCCCGCGACCGCGCCGGCGATGAGCGCGGCGACAACCTGGATGCGGCGCAG
>JBBIPS010000191.1:0-6359 GCA_037442725.1 Burkholderiales bacterium
ATGGTGGCCGACGACTCGAAGCTGGTGCGCATCAAGACCAGCCGCGTGCTCGCCGGGTTCGGTTATCGCGTGGTGCTGGCCGAGGACGGGCTGCACGCGGCGCGCGGCATCGAGTCCGACCCGCCCGATGTGCTGATCACCGACGTGCAGATGCCTGGGCTGGACGGCTTCGAGCTGACGCGCCACGTCCGCGCCGACCCGCGCACCGCGCACATCCCGATCATCATGATCACCGCCGCCGACGACGAGCACCGCGACGACGCCGCCGCGGCCGGGGTGAGCGCAGTCCTCGGCAAACCGTATGCCGACGCGGATCTCGTCGCGCGCATCGAGTCGACGCTCGACGCCGCCGCCGAGGCTGCTGCGCCCGTGCTGCAGTGACGCGGCAGCCCTGGCAGCCCTGCGCGCGCCGCGCGCGACAATCAGCGGGGTCGACAGGCGCAGTCGGGCCGGCAACGTCCTGACCCGCGCCTGCGGCACGATGTGATGATGCACGTCCGTCAACCCCGCACGCCAAGGATTGCGCCATGACTCTTCTGACCCGTTCCGTCGCCGCCCCGCTCGTCGCGCTGGCCTTGTGGCCCGCGCTCGGCCAGGCCCAGGTGCCCGCCGGCTATCCGGCCAGCTACGCCGAGACCATCGCGGCGGCGAACAAGGAGGGCAAGGTGGTCGTCTACAGCACCACCGACACCGCCTCGGCGAACCCGCTGATCAAGGACTTCCACGCCCTGTATCCCGGCATCACGGTCGAATACAACGACATGAACTCGACCGAGCTGTACAACCGCTTCATCAGCGAGCGTGCCGCCGGCGGCGGCTCGGCCGACGTGCTGTGGAGTTCGGCGATGGACCTGCAGATCCGGCTCGTCGGCGACGGCCACGCGATGGCCTACACCTCGCCCGAGACGCCGCACCTGCCCGGCTGGTCGGTGTGGAAGAACCAGGCCTGGGGCACGACCTACGAGCCGATCGTGATCGTCTACAACAAGCGCCTGCTGGTCGGCGACGAGGTGCCGCAGAGCCACGCCGACATGCTGCGCGTGTTCGCGCAGAAGGCCGACAAGGTCAAGGGCAAGGTCACCACCTACGACATCGAAAAATCGGGCGTCGGCTTCATGCTGATCACGCAGGACAGCAAGTACAACCCGGCGTTCTGGGACTTCGCCAGGGCGCTGGGCGCCACCGGCCCGCGCTTCCAGTCGAGCTCGGGAACGATGATGGAGCGCATCAGCTCGGGCGAGAACCTGCTCGGCTTCAACATCTTCGCGTCGTACGCGGCGCTGCGCGCCAAGAAGGACCCGAGCATCGGCATCGTCTTCCCGAAGGACTACACGACGGTGATGTCGCGCGTGATGTTCGCCTCCAGGAGCGCGAAGAACCCGAACGCCGCCAGGCTGTGGATCGACTACCTGCTGTCCAAACGCGGCCAGACGGTGATCGCCAACCAGGCCGAGCTCGGGTCGATCCGCGCCGACGTCGACGGCGAGATGACCGCCGCCGGGCTGGCCCGCACGCTCGGCGCCAGCGTCAAGCCGATCCCGGTGAGCACCGAGTTGCTGGGCTACCTCGACCAGACCAAGCGGCTCGAGTTCATCAAGCAGTGGCAGCAGGCGATCAAGAGCGGCAAGTAGGTGCGCGAGCTGCGCGCCGCCCTGCCGCGCGCCGGCGTCGTCGCGCTGACGGCGCTGGCGGTGGCACTGCCGCTGGGCCTGATCTTCTACCAGAGCCTGCTCAGCGCGCCGTTCTTCGCCCCGGCGCGGCGCTGGGGCCCGGGCGCGTTCGAGTTCATCTTCGCCGACAGCGACTTCCGGGGCGCGCTCGTCAACTCGCTGATCCTGGCTGCCGGCATGGCGGCCATCGCGGTGCCGCTCGGCGGCGTCCTCGCCTTTCTGATGGTGCGCACCGACCTGCCGGGCCGACGCTGGATCGAGCCGCTGCTGCTGGTCCCGGTCTTCGTCTCGCCGATGGTGCTGGCCTTCGGCTACGTCGTCGCGGCCGGGCCGGTCGGGTTCTTCTCGGTCTGGGCACGCGGCCTCGTCGGCGGTGTGCCGTGGAACGTCTACTCGATGACCGCGATCACCGTCATCGCCGGCCTCACCCACGTGCCGCACGTCTACCTGTACTCGTCCGCGGCGCTGAAGAGCCTGGGCTCGGACGTCGAGGAGGCGGCGCGCACGGCCGGCGCGTCGCCGCTGCAGGTGGCGCGCGACGTCAGCCTGCCGATGGTCACGCCGGCGCTGCTGTTCTCGGGCGTGCTGGTGTTCTTCCTCGGCTTCGAGGTCTTCGGACTGGCGCTGGTGCTGGGCGACCCGGAGGGCCACCTGGTGCTGGCCACCTACCTCTACAAGCTGACCAACAAGCTCGGCACGCCGTCGTACCACCTGATGGCCGCGGTGGCGGTGTGCATCGTCGCGCTGACGTTCCCGCTCGTGCTGCTGCAGCGCGTGCTGCTGAGGAATGCCGGCAGGTACGTCGCCGTCAAGGGCAAGGCCGGGCGCCAGCGGCCGCTGCCGCTGGGCCGCTGGCGCTGGGTCGCCGCCGCCGTGCTGGCGCTGTGGCTGGTGCTCAGCGTCGTCGTGCCGCTGGCGGGCATCGCGCTGCGCGCCTTCGTCAGCCATTGGGGCGAGGGCGTCACGCTGTCGGAGGTCGCCACGCTCGACAATTTCCGCGCCGTCTTCGAGCAGCCGACGCTGGTGCGCGGCATCCTCAACACCGTGCTGCTCGGCGTCATCGGCGGCGCGCTCGCGGTGGCGTGCTACAGCGCGGTGGCGCTGGCCAACCATCGCCGCAACGACGGCTGGTCGCGCCTGGTCGACTATCTGGTGCTGGTGCCGCGCGCGGTGCCGGGGTTGCTCGCCGGGCTGGCCTTCCTGTGGGTGTTCCTGTTCTTCCCGCCGCTGGCACCGCTGCGCGCGACGATCTTCAGCGTCTGGCTCGCCTACACCGTGGTCTGGCTGGCGTACGGCATGCGGCTGGTGTCGAGCGCACTGCTGCAGGTCGGCCCCGAGCTCGAGGAGGCCGCGCGCTCGGCCGGCGCCAGCCGTGCGCAGGCGACGCGCCACGTCACGCTGCCGCTGGTGCGCTACGGCCTGCTCGCGAGCTGGCTGCTGGTGTTCATGATCTTCGAGCGCGAGTACTCCACCGGCGTCTACCTGCTCGGGCCGGGCACCGAGGTGATCGGCGCGCTGCTGGTCTCGCTGTGGGGCACCGGCGGCGCCGACCAGGTGGCCGCGCTGTCGTTGATCAACGTCGCTCTGGTGGGCGCCGGCTTGGCCGTGGCGCTGCGCTTCGGAGTCAGGCTGCATGACTGACAAGCTCGCGGTGCGCGACCTGCACCTGGCGTACGGTGCGAACGCCATCCTCAAGGGCGTCACGCTCGACCTGGCCGAGGGCGAGGTGGTCAGCCTGCTCGGCCCGTCGGGCAGCGGCAAGACGACGCTGCTGCGCGCGGTGGCCGGGCTCGAGCTGCCGCACCGCGGCAGCATCCGCATCGAGGACCGGCTCGTCTTCGACGGCGCCGCCGGCGCCGAAGTGCCGGCCGAGCAGCGCAACCTCGGGCTGGTGTTCCAGTCGTATGCGCTGTGGCCGCACCGCAGCGTGTTCGACAACGTCGCCTACGGCCTGAAGCTGCGCCGTGTCGGCGTGGACGAGCTCAGGCAGCGCGTCGGCGCGGCGCTGGCCAGCCTCGGCCTGGCCGAGCTCGCGCAGCGCTTGCCGCACCAGTTGTCGGGCGGCCAGCAGCAGCGCGTGGCGATCGCGCGGGCGCTGGTCTACAACCCGCCCGTGATCCTGATGGACGAGCCGCTGTCCAATCTCGACGCCAAGCTGCGCGAGGAGGCGCGCGCCTGGCTGCGCGAGCTGATCCTGGAGCTGCGGCTGTCGGCGCTGGTCGTGACGCACGACCAGGGCGAGGCGATGGCGATGTCCGACCGCATCCTGCTGCTCAACGATGGCGTGATCGAACAGCAGGGCACGCCGCAGGAGATGTACGGCCGTCCGCGCACGCTGTTCGCCGCCGGCTTCATGGGCAGCAGCAACCGCATCGAGGGCACTGTCGTCGAATTGCGTGGCGATGCCGCGCTGCTGCACGTCGAGGGCTGGCGCCTGTGGGGCGAGCCGCACAACGCCGCGCTCGCCGCCGGCGCGCCGACCCACGCGATGATCCGGCTCGAACGCGTGCGGCTCGCCGACGGCGATGGCGCCAACCGCGTGCGGCTGCCGCTCGTCACGTCGATGTTCCTCGGCGACCGCTGGGAGCACCTGTTCCAGCTCGGGTCGGCGCGGCTGCGCGCCTACGGCGACGCGCCACTGGCGCCGGGCGAGCACTGGCTCGAACTGCCGCGCGCGGATCTGTGGTTGTTCTGACGCCCGACGCGGGGCGGCCTGGATCGCAAGGACAACGACCCCATGAGCGGACTCTCGCTGCTGGCGGTCTTCGGCGGCGCCGGCGCCGGCGCCTTGCTGCGCTGGTGGCTCGGCGGCTGGCTCAACCCGATCTTTCCGACCCTCCCGCTCGGCACGCTGGCGGCCAATCTGGTCGGCGGGCTGCTGGTCGGTGCGGCGAGCGCCTTCTTCGGCCACAACGCCGCGCTGGCGCCCGAGTGGCGGCTGCTCGTGATCACCGGGTTCCTGGGCGGCCTGACGACCTTCTCGACCTTCTCGGCCGAAGTCCTCACGCTCATCGGCCGCCACGAATACGGTTGGGCGCTGGGGGCGGCCGGCGCGCATCTGCTGGGCGCATTGACGCTGTGCGCGGCGGGCATCATGCTGGCCAACGCGTTGCTCGCGCGGGCCTAGGAGAGACCCCATGACCATGCAAGGCGTCTACCTCAAGTTCTACGTGCAGGAGAGCCGCCGCCACCACGGCATCCTGGCCTACGAGTGGCTGCTCGAGGAAGCCAGGAAGATCGGCGTCCACGGCGGCTCGGCGTTCCGTGCCATCGCCGGCTACGGCCGCCATGGCAAGCTGCACGAGGAGCATTTCTTCGAGCTCGCCGGCGACGTCTCGGTCGAGGTCGGCTTCGCGCTGACCGACGACGAGGCGGGCCGACTCCTGGCGCACCTGGCGGGCGAGAAGCTGCGGATGTTCTACATCAAGCTACCGCTCGAAATGGGCGAGGTCGGGGCTGCGTCGTGACGAAGATCCGGGCCCGGACCGTGCCCTGACTCGGCCCGGCGCTCGTCGCCGCGCCGCCGTCGATCGGCCTGTGCGTGGCCACCGCACGGCCCGAGGCGATGCGGTTCAGCAGTGCCGTTCGGGACGCGGGACTTCGACGCTCGTCGCGCAACGTCGGCACGTAGCCGGGACCACGGCGAGGCCCGGCGCCGCGCAAGGCATTGCCGATGCCGGCACAATCGGCCCATCCCGATGAATGCGCCTTCTGCCATGACCCTCGTCCGCATGTACACCACCGAGGTCTGCCCGTTCTGCCTGCGCGCCAAGGCCCTGCTCAGGCAGCGCGGCGTCGAGCGGATCGATGAAGTGCGGGTCGATCTGGACCCGGACGAGCGCGAGCGCATGGTCGAGCTGACCGGCCGGCGCACGGTGCCGCAGATCTTCATCGGCTCGACCCATGTCGGCGGTTGCGACGACCTGGTCGACCTCGATCGCAGCGGCGGCCTGGCGCCGCTGCTGGCGCGTGCCGCCGGCTGAACTGCCGATCCGGACGAGCTGCCCGCTGCGCGATAATTCGCGCTGCCACCCGCCCGCACCTGTGCCGGATGCGGGCCTTTTCCATCAGCCCCCGGACTCCGACGCCATGGCCGACACCGAAGAAACGACCCCCGTGTTCCAGATCCAGCGCATGTACCTGAAGGACTTGTCGCTGGAGCAGCCGAACTCGCCTCAGATCCTGCTCGAGCAGCAGCAGCCGCAGGTCGAGATCAACCTCGGCATGGCCGCAGGGGGCGTTGCCGACGGCATCTTCGAGGTCACCGTCACCGCCACCGTGACGACCAAGGTCAAGGAGCGCACGCTGTTCCTGATCGAGGCCAAGCAGGCCGGCATCTTCGAGATCCGCAACGTCCCCGACGAGCAGCGCCAGGGCATCCTCAGCATCGTCTGCCCGCAGATGATCTACCCCTACCTGCGCGCCATCATCTCCGACGTCTGCACGCGTGCGGGATTCCCGCCGATCATGCTGACCGAGGTCAACTTCCAGGCGATGTTCGAGGCCCAGCAGGCGCAGCAGGCACGGCAGGCGCAGGCCGGCGGCAACGGCAGCGAGGGGCTCGCCGCGGCCCACTGACCGGCGGCGCACGCCGATGCGCATCGCCGTGCTCGGTGCCGGCGCCTGGGGCACCGCGCTGGCGCTGGCGGCGGCGCCGCGCCACGACGTGCTGCTGTGGGCGCGCGACGC
>JBBIPS010000192.1:0-6357 GCA_037442725.1 Burkholderiales bacterium
GTCGGCTGCGCGGCCGACGCCGGGGCCGACCGCGCGGCGATCACAGCGGACGATGGCGCGGCCCGCTGCGCCGGAAGGTTGGCGAACGCGGCCTCGACGGTCGGCACGATCTGGCCGATGTCCAGCGGCTTGACGAGGTAGGCCACCGCGCCGAGCGCGCGCACCTGCTGCACCGTCTCGTCGTCGGCGAAGGCCGACAGGAACATGAACGGCGTGTGCAGGTACTCGCGCAGATAGGCGGCGACGTCGAAGCCGCTCTTGCCCTCCATGCGAATGTCGAGCAGCGCCAGGTCGGGCCGGTGCTCGCGCGCCAGCAGGATCGCGTCATCGCCGTTGTCGGCATCGATCACCTCGTAGCCGGCCTGCGTCAGCCCCTGGCTGACGGTGGCGAGCACCAGCCGGTCGTCGTCGACGACGAGAATCCTGCCCTTGCCCTCATTGGCCATCGAATGCGTCCTGTCCGATGGGCGCTGTCGCCGCGGCTGCAGGCTCACGACTCGCCCGGCGCGCATTGTCGCCGAACGCATCGAGTCAATGTCTCGCAAGCGGACGACGGGCCGTTCCCGGCTTTGCCTGCCTCCTCGGGGGGTGGACGAAAAATTTCGTCGGCCCGCAGCGCGGTCATGGTGCAGGCTGCAGCAGCAGGGTCTGCGCCGCCGGGCCGTCGGCCCACAGCGGCACGTCCTCGACGCGCGCCCACGCCTGGACGAAGCTGCGGTACAGCGGCGACCACGCGATGCCGCTCTGACCCGTGCTGTGCATCACGCGCGAGCGCCGCAGGTCGGCCAGGTCGTACAGGGCGCGCAGGCTCGGGCCGTGTTCGTCGAGGTAGAACTCACCGGTCGTGGCGTCGGCCTTCTGGCTGACGCGCGAGGCGTTCACGGTATAGGCGTCGCCGCCGACCGGCGCGCGCAGCTCGAACAAGCGCGCCAGCACCGCGACGCGCGAGAACGGCCGGTGTTCCGAGCGCGCCTGGTGCGCACGACCCCATTGCCAGCCTGACACGTCCGGCCCCTGCAGCGCCTGCAGCTCGGCCAGCGCGGCGTCGAAGGCGGCGTCGACCTGTTGCGCGCAGGTCTCCACCTCAGGGGTCGACTTGTCGTCGCACCACCAGGCGTCGTCGCGCTCGAGCACGCCTTCGAGCGCATCGAAGTAGCCGCGCTGGCTCAGGGTGCGGTCGTAGAGCGCGGGCCCGAGTTCGTCGGACAGCACGCGCAGCGAGAGCTGGCGCGACCAGGCCCAGAAGATCAGCGGCGCCGGCTTGTCGGCCGCCATCGTGCCGTCGAAGCCGACCAGCTGCTGCTGCGCGGCGGCGGCCAGCGCATGCGTCGAGCGCGCGCGCAACAGGCGCGGCAGCAGGCGTGGCGCGCCGAGCGACCTGACGTCGGCCTGCATGCCGCGCAGGTCGGCCAGCGTGTGCCTGGGCCTGGCTTCGATCATCTGCTCGATGCGCTGCTGGCGGTACGGCAGGGCCCACTGCGCGCTGAGGAAGTGCGGGTAGTCGGGTGGCACCACCTTCTGGTTGGCGGTGGCCACATAGCCGCGCGCGGGGTCGAGCTGCTGCGGCAGCGCATCGGACGGCAGCCAGCCGTCCCAGTCGTAGCGCGCGTCCCAGCCCGGCGCCGGCGCCAGCCCCATCAGGTCGTTGCCGGCCTTGCGCACCGGCACGCGTCCGGGGGCGATGTAGCCGATGTGGCCCTGGTCGTCGGCGACCACCATGTTCTGCATCGGCGCCACCCAGCCGCGCGCGGCGGCCATGAACTCGGCCGCCGAGCGCGAACGCACCATCCGCAGGCTGGTGCCGATCGGATCGGTGTCGACATCCAGGCCGGTCCAGCGCAGCGCGAGGGCGTAGCCCGGTCTGACCTTCGGCCCGATCGCGTCATCGGCCACGCCGGCGTCGGAGACCACCGGACCGTGGCGCGAGGCACGCACGCTGATCGTCTCGTCGGGCCGGCCCTTGACCCTGATCGTCTCCTGGCGCGACTCGAAGCGCGCCCAGCCGTCGGGCGTCTGGTAGTGCGTGCCGGCATCGGGCTTGATGCGTTCGAGGTACAGGTCCTGCACGTCGGGCCCGGTGTTGGTGAAGCCCCAGGCGATGTGCTCGTTCTGTCCCAGCACGACGCCGGGCAGGCCGGGCAGCGTCGCACCGGCAGCCTTGTAGCCCGGTGCCTCGAGCCGGGCGAAGTACCACAGCGCCGGCGCCGACAGCTTGAGATGCGGGTCGTTGGCCAGCAACGGCATGCCGGTGGCGCTGCGCGTCCCGGCCAGCACCCAGTTGTTCGAGCCAACGCCTTCGACCCCGGACGGCGGCGCCGCGGCCAGCAGGCGGGTCAGCCCGGCATCGCTGGCGACGACGCTGCCGGCGAGGTCGAGCGAGCGGTACAGCGCGGCGTAGTCCTGGCTCGGCAGCGGCTGCTCGCCGGGGTACGGCGGCAGCAACTGGTCGATGCGCGCCTTGGGCATCTTCAGCGCCAGGCGCAGCCGCAGCAACTCGGTCGACCAGTTCGCGCCCAGGTCCCAGGCCATCATGATCGACCAGGCCAGGCTGTCCACCGGGCTCCAGTCTTCGGGCTGCAGACCCAGGATCACGAACTCGGGCGGGCGCGCCGCCAGCGCGCGGTGCAGTACCGCGTTGACGCCATCGGCATACGCCTGCAGCACCTCGCGCGCCTCGCCTTGCGTGCGATCCCACTGCGCCTGCGCGACGCGGCGCACACCCAGGATGCGCAGGAAGCGGTCGGTGTCGAGTGCCCCGGGCCCGAAAGCCTCGGCCAGCCGGCCGGCGCCGATGCGGCGATGCGTCTCCATCTGCCACAGCCGGTCCTGCGCGTGCACCACACCCAGTGCGTACATCAGGTCGCGCGTGCTGCCGGCGCGGAGGGTCGGGATGCCGTTCGCATCACGCTCGATCTGCACCGGGCCGCGCAGCCCGGGCAGCGCCAACGCGCCTTCGGTCTGCGGCAGCACGCGCCGGCTGTAGACCCAGCCGCCCAGCAGCGCCAGCAACAACAGCGCGAGCACGACCGCCGCACCGCGCCGAAACCACTTCCCCATCGCCATCTCTCCTCGCACCGGCGCGCGGTGCGCTTGCGTCGCGGCACCCCGGTGTGCCAGTGCGCAGCCTAACAGCACGGCCAAGCCACGCCCGATCCGCACCGAAGCGCCGCCGAAGTGGCACCGCATCGCGCCGCTGTTCGCGCCTTTGCCGCGACGCCGGGCGACGAACAATGCATTCAGCTTCGGCCGCAAGCGGCCGAAATCCCTGTGCCATGTTCGCGCTGACCCACCTGCTGCCACCCCTGGTGTCCCGCCTGCTGCCACACCGTTCGGTGACCGCGGCGAGCAGCCTCACGTCGCGCGTCGAGGTGCGCCCGCCCGAACTGTGGCCATCGTCGGCGACGCTGTGGGGACAGGCGCGGCGCTGGGCTCGCGCCTGCACGCCTTGGCTGCCGGCGCCGACGCGCCCGGCAGACCGGCTCGCGCGCGTCAAGGTCGAGTTCGCACACAGCCTCGATGACGTGACTTCGTTCGACGCCATCCTGCTGGCCGACCGCATCGGCCGCGCGCGTTCGATGCGCGAGCTGTGGCACCTGCGCTCGCCGCTGTATGGCGCGGTCGCGCTGGCATTCGACCAGGCCGAGGCCGAACGCCGGCTGGCGCTGCTGAATCGACACTTTCCGACGCGCGCGCCGCGTTCGGGCTTCGCGCCGCTGGGCCATTGACGCCCGATGCTCGCGCCGCCGCCGCGTCACTACCTGAGCACCCCTGCGGCGCCGTCGGTCGCGCAGGGGGGCAGCGTGCAGCGCCAGCGCAGCGCACGCATCGCCGAACGATGCGCCTTCGTCGAGATGAAGCAGCGCTGCATCGGCGCGGTGGCCGGCGTCGACGGCAGCCGCGGCGCCTGGCTGCGCCATCAGGTGCGCCAGGCCCAGCAGCCGGTGGACCTGTGGCTGCTGCGCGGTGCGGTCTTCGCGGTGCTGGAGGGCCGCGACGATGACAGCCGCCGCACCCGGCTCGACCTGCAACGCGTGCTCGACAGCATCTTCCCGGACCACAGCCCGTTGCCGCCCGGCCTGCCGTTCTGAACCGCCTTCGCGTTCAAACGCATGACTGCGGCCGCATCGGTCGCGGGCTGCTTGCGGCACTCCGCTGAAGTTCAAAACCCGCTCTGCGGTGATTGGCCCGAGGAGCGCTGCGACGCACTCGCTTTGCTCAATGTCCCCCGGACCCGCGCCGCGGGTCCTCCTCCTTCACTTGCGCCAAGCGAGTGCGGCGCAGCGCTCCCGACACAGCGGTGGCGTGCCGAGTCTTCACCCGAGGCGATGATGCGAGCAGTGATGGGCCGGGGCCTGTTGCGCAAGTCAAGGAGGAGCCCGCGACGCCAAGTCGCGGGCGGGGGACATGGAGCAAAAGGCAGCGGCCCAGCGCTGCCTGGGGCCGATCGGGTCACGCACTGTGCACTTGCAGGCCACGGCAGACAAGTGCCGCGAACAGTCCTCGGCCGGCATCGGGGCTCAAGGCACGGCCAGGAAGTCCGCCTTGCCCAGCTCGACGCCGTTGTGTCGCAGCAGCGCGTAGGTCGTCGTGCAGTGGAAGAAGAAGTTCGGCAACGCCCAGTGTTGCAGGAAGAACAGCCCCTTGAACTGGCGTGCCGGGCGGGTGCGCATCGGAATCGTGATGTCGCGCTCCTCGCTGCCGTCGATGGCCGCGGCCGAAACCGAATTGACATAGTCGATCGTCCTGCGGATGCGCGCGCGCAGCTCGTCGAGCGTGGCCTCGTTGTCCTCGAACTTGGGCGGCTCGACGCCGGCCAGCCGCGCCACGCAGCCTTTCGCAGCGTCGCTGGCGATGCGGATCTGCGACACGAACGGCAGCATGTCCGGCGCCAGCCGCAGCGTCAGGTAGAGCGCCGGGTCGAACTTCCTGAGCTGCGCGTGCGCCTCGGCCTTGTCGAGCCAGTTCAGCATCGCGCCGAGTTGCTGCACGAAGATCGGCACGCTGGCCGAGTACATCGAGATCGACATGCTTTGTCTCCGGGTGTAATGGGGGTCTGGCGATGCTAGCGCGCGGCGCTCGGCGTCGCACGCAGCGGGCACAATCGACGCGCGCACCATGAACATCATCATCCTCGACGACTACCAGGACTCGGTCCGCAAGCTGCGCTGCGCGGCGCGGCTCGAACCGTTCAATGCCAAGGTCTTCACCAACGCCGTCAAGGGCATCGGACAACTCTCGGTGCGGCTGCGCGACGCCGACATCGTGGTGCCGATCCGCGAGCGCACGCACTTCCCGGCCGCGCTGCTCGAGAAGCTGCCCAGGCTCAAGCTGATCGCCCAGACCGGGCGCGTAGGTGACCACATCGACGTCGCGGCGTGCACACGGCTGGGCATCGCGGTAGCCGAGGGCGTGGGCTCGCCGGTGGCTCCGGCCGAGCTGACCTGGGCGCTGATCATGGCCGCGATGCGCCGGCTGCCGCAGTACATCGGGCTGCTCAAGCACGGCGCGTGGCAGCAGGCGGGGCTGAAGGCCGCGTCGATGCCGCCCAACTTCGGCATCGGCATGGCGCTCGAGGGCAAGACTCTGGGCATCTGGGGCTACGGCAGGATCGGCCGGCGCGTGGCCGGCTACGGCAAGGCCTTCGGCATGCGGGTGCTGGTCACCGGCAGCCAGGCCGCGCGCGAACGCGCCGTCGCCGACGGCTGCGTGCAGGCCGACAGCCGCCGAGCGTTCTTCGAGACCTGCGACGTGCTCTCGCTGCACCTGCGCCTGTGCGAGGCCACGCACGGCATCGTCACGCTCGACGACCTTGGCCACATGCAGCCCACCGCGCTGTTCGTCAACACCTCTCGCGCCGAGCTGATCGAGGAGAACGCGCTGGTCTCGGCGCTGAACAAGGGCCGCCCCGGCATGGCGGCGGTGGACGTCTTCGAGACCGAGCCGATCCTGCAGGGCCACCCGCTGCTGCGGCTCGAGAACGCCGTGTGCACGCCGCACATCGGCTATGTCGAGCAGGACAGCTACGAGACCTACTTTGGCGCCGCGTTCGACAACGTCGTCAACTTCATCGGCAAGCAGCCGACCCACATCGTCAACCCGGACGCCCTCGAGGTGATCCGGTAAGTGGCGCCGCGCCCGCCCGTCCGTGATCGAAGCCGACGCGCCGGCGGCGCTGCGCCGCCCGGACTCGCCTGGCGCGCTGTTCCGGGTCTTCAACCGGCTCGCGCTGCAGGGCTTCGGCGGCGTGCTGCCGATCGCGCACCGCGAACTGGTCGAGCGCGAGCGCTGGCTCGGCGCGGCGGAGTTCGTCGAGTTGCTGACGCTGTGCCAGGTGCTGCCCGGACCGAACGGAAGAGC
>JBBIPS010000193.1:0-6342 GCA_037442725.1 Burkholderiales bacterium
CCGCGCGCCAGGCGAAGGTGGCACCGCCGAGCGCGCCGGTGTAGATCGAATCGGGGTCGATGTTGAGCTTGAGCTCGCCGTAGTTCTCGCGCACCAGATCGCCCAGCGCCTTGACCGCGGCCTCGTTCTTGGCCACGCCGCCGGTGAAGGTGAACTCGTTGCGGATGCCGCCCGAGCGCGCCAGGATCGACATCGCGCGCAGGATGATCGCGCGGTGCAGCCCGGCCATGATGTCCTCGCGCTTGTCGCCCAGGTTCAGCCGGTCGCGCAGCTCGGCGCCGGCGAAGACGGTGCAGGTCGAGTTGATGCGGATGGTCTTGGTCGACTGCATCGCCATCGGGCCCAGCTCGTGCAGCCCCATGTTCATCTCGTCGGCGATGTAGCCCAGGTAGCGCCCGCAACCGGCGGCGCAACGGTCGTTCATCTGGAAGCTCTCGACGATGCCGGCCGGGTCGACCTGGATCGCCTTGGTGTCCTGGCCGCCGATGTCGAGCACGGTCGCGGTGCCCGGGTACATCACGTGCGCTCCGAGGCCGTGGCACAGGATCTCCGAGCGCACGTGCTCCTTCGAGAACGGCAGCCGGGCGCGGCCGTAGCCGGTGCCGACGGTGTAGGTCTCGTCGATCTCGGTGTCGAGCACGCCCTTGATCGGCGCCTCGACCTGCGCGCGCTGCCCGGCCGTCTCGGGCAGCGCCTTGAAGGTGCGCTCGAGCGCGGCCAGCAGGTGGCGCCTGATCGAGTCGCCGTAGACCCGGTTCTCGACTTCGATGATCGAGCGATCGAACAGGTTGAGCAGGAAGTCGTAGCGCGTGCCGATCTCCTTGGCCACGGTCTCGCCGATCGCCAGGTACTGGCTGCCGGCGATGTCGCGGAAGAAGTCGCTCTTGCGCTTGGCGCCGGGGGCGAACAGCGCCGGCGCCTCGATGGTCAGGCGGCGGAAGACCTCTTCCAGCGCCCGGCCCACCGAGGCCGAGGCGTCGCCGAAGTGCGAAGTGGCCAGGCTGCGCTGGCAGGTCGCCTCGAGGTCGAACAGCTGCTCGAGGTACTGCTCGGAGCGGAAGTCGCGCTCGAGCTGGGCCAGGAAGCCGTCGAGCGCGCCGTTGAGCGCGCCGGAGGTTCCCAGCGCCTGGCGGAACAGGTAGAAGCGGCTGTTGACCAGCGCCTCCTGCTTGGCGATCGCCGCCGCGGTGTCGTAGTTCGAGCGCGAATTGGTGATGCCGCGACCGATGATGTTCTGCTGCTCGTCGAGCACCACCGCCTTGGTGGTGGTCGAGCCGAGGTCGATGCCGATGAAGCAACGCATGATGGAGGCCTTTCGATGTTCAGTGCACGGCGGCGGCGGCCAGCGTCGCGGCGCGTTTCTGCTTGATCATCTGGAAGTAGCTCTCGAGCCGGTTCTTGACGTTGGCGGCGGAGAAGTAGCGCGGGTCGACCAGATCGGTCTCGATGAACGCGGCCGGCTTGCCGGTGCGCTTCTCGACCTCGCGCAGGATCAGCAACTGCCCGGCCGAGAAGCTGTTGCAGCTCTTGATCGAGTTGATCAGCAGCCCGTCGGCCTGGTACTGGTCGATGTACTTGCAGATCAGGTCGATGCGCGAGGGCAGGTTCAGGTTGGTGTAGCAGCCCAGGCAGTACTCGGCCAGCGACTCGAGCGGGTGGTCGGGGTCGTGGCGGAAACCGAAGTCGTAGACGCCGCCGACCTTGGCGTAGGTCGACGAGACGACCACCGCGCCCTCGTCGTAGAACATCTTCCAGAACTCGCGGAAGTTGGTCCAGTTGGGCGGACCCTCGACGATCAGGCGGTACTTCTCGTCGCCCATCTCGCCGTCGGGCGTCACCGGCCCCTTGCCCTCGCGTACCCTCTGCTCGACCTCGGCGCGCAGCACGCGGTAGTACTCGGTGGCCTCGGGTGTGCCGCGGAACGCGGTGAAGATCGGTCCGATGTAGTAGACGGCGCCGAAGTAGCCGTCGATCGGGCTCGGCCGCTGCTTGGCCGACTGCAGCACCGCGACCAGGTTCTCCTCGGCCTTGACCGACTCGCGCATGTACTGGCGCAGCCGGTCGATGTCGAACTTGACGCCGGAGATGCGCTCGAGCGTCGGGATCACCGTGTCCTTCAACTGCTTGACGACGTAGTCGCGCATGTTCGGCGCGATCTTGCCCTCGCCCTGGTACGGCACGTGCAGCATCACCGTCTCGCAGCCGTACTTGTGCCGGATCAGCTCGAACCACTTCATGAAGGTGAAGCAGCCGGTGTAAGACAACAGCAGCACGTCGGGCCGGGGCAGCGCCTCGCCGTTGGGGCCGACCTCGCCGCCCATCATCATGCCGAGGTCGGCCTTGACGTAGGTGCAGACGTCCTCGCTCTGGCCGTCGCGCTCGGCGTCCATGATCATCTTGCCCGACTTCTTGCGCATGCCGTTCTGCAGCGCGTTGGTCTCGGGCAGGCTGCGCGCGAAGTCGAAGCACATCAGCAACTCGTTCAGGTTGCCGGGCACGAAGGTGGCCGAGACCTTGCGGTTGGCGGCGCGCGCGTTGGCGAGCTCCTTGTAGTTCTTGTTGATCAGCTCCTTCTGCAGCCACATCGCGTCCTCCTTCTGGACGTTCTGCGGCTTCTTGCTGCTGGCGGGCATGGCAATCGGGGTGCTCATCGGGGTCTCCTTGCGCGGCCGCGGCTCAGGCCGCGTTCCACAGCTTGATCGAATCGGCGAAGGTGCCGGCCTGCTCGCGGATCGGCGCCATCTGGCCGGTGTTCTCGGCGTACTTGAACGCGGTGTGCGCGATGCCGTGCCTGGACAGCACGTCCTGCAGCATCGGCCGCTCGAGCAGCGCCGGGTCGCAGAACGACGGTGCGGCGAAGATCACGCCCTCGGCGCCGCGCGTCTTGACCTGCTTCATCAGGAACACGCCCTTTTCCTCGCGCGTCGTGTCGTACTTCGCGGCGGTCGAGGCCGAGCGGTGCAGGAAGGCCCGGGACAGCTCCTGCAGCGGGTTGCCGTCGGCCGGCACCTCGTCCTGCAGCCAGCGCGTGACGAGCATGAAGTCGTCGTCGACGACGTAGCAGCCGGCCATCTCGATCGACTTGATGAGCGCCAGCGGCGGCTGTTCGCAGAAGCTGCCGTTGATGACGACGCGCGCGTTGTCGCGCTTGGGGCGCTGCCACTGCTCGGCCGCCGCCAGGTACTCGCGCACCAGCGCGGTGTGCTGCTCGACCGGCAGCACCATGCCGGCGCGCAGCAGCAGGTAGACCTCGGAGGTCGGTGCCTGCCAGGGCTTGGCGGCGCGGTAGGTGTAGAGCGCGCGGATCGCATCGCGGTTTTCGTTGTAGACGGCGATCGAGGCGTTCAGGTCGGCGTCGCTGATGGGTCGGCCGGCCAGCCGCGCCAGGTCGTCGCGCAGCACCTGCATCTCCTCGACGTAGAACTTGCCGCCGACCTCGTCCTGGTAGTTCTGCGGCACGTCGATGTAGCGCACGTACTTGTCCTTGAACAGGATCTGCCACATCCCGGAGAGGTTGCGGATGACGTCGCAGATCGACGGGAACAGCATGCCATCGAGGACGTCGAGCCGCCCGGTCAGGCCGAGCTCGATGGTCGAGCGCGGGATGCGGCAGATGTAGCTCTGGTAGTAGGCGTCGCCCTGGATCACCTCCATCGCGTCGCCGCCGCCGAGGATGCCCACCGGCAGCATGCCGGCGGCGTGGATCAGCTCGCGCGGCACGTAGACCGGCATGTAGCCGATCGCCTTGCGCCCCGGCGCTGCCGCCTTCCACTCCTTGACGGCGTTGAAGTGCAGGTCCTCGAACAGGGCCTGGCAGCGTTCGACGATCTGCAGGACCTTGGGTGTGTCTTTCATCAGCGGTGCTCCCAGGCAGGTGCACGGCGCGCGATGAAGGCGGCCAGGCCCTCGTTGGCGTCATGCGTTGACATCAGGCGATCGAGATAGAGCCGCTCGACCTCGGCCAGCCGAGTGCGCAACTCGCGTGCGCGCGGTGCGCGCAGCGCCGCCACGGCGCAGGCCAGCGCCGCGGCGCTGCGCGGCAGCAGGTGTGCGTCGAACCAGGACAGCGCAGCGGCCTCGGGGTCGTCGGCCAGCGTGTGCACCAGGCCCAGCGCGTGCGCGGCCGCAGCGTCGATGCTGCGGCCAGACCAGAGCAGGTCCTCGGCCGCGCTCTGGTTGACGCGCCACGGCAGCAGGCAACTGGCGGCCGGCGCGAACACGCCCAGCTTGATCTCGGGCTGGCCGAACTGCGCCGCGGGCGCGGCGAAGATCGGCCCGCCGGCCAGCGCCAGCTCGAGCCCGCCGCCGAGGCACTGGCCGCGCACCGCGACCAGCACCGGCAGCGGGAACTCGACCAGCGCGATCAGCAGCGCGTGCAGCGACGCCAGCATCGCCGCGCAGCGCTCGGGCAGGTGCTCCTCGACGCTGGCGCCGAAGCTGAAGTGCGCGCCTTCGGCGTCGAGCAGCACGCCGCGCAGTCCGGGGCTGGCGCGATGCGCGTCGAGCGCCGCGGCCAGCGCGGCGATCATCGCCGCGTCGACCAGATTGGCCTTGGGCCGCGCCAGCCGCAGCCGCAGCAGCGCACCGTCGCGCTCGAGCCAGACTTTCAGCGGCGACTGCGCCGCGGTCTCTGCCGCCGATTGCGCAAGCTCAGCCATGGTGCCTGGCCCCGGGCTGGATCTCGTCGTGCAGGCTGCCGACCCAGCTCTGGTCGGCGGCGAGCTTCTGGCGCAGCAGCACGAAGTCGACCTCGCGATCGTCCTTGGCCCCGGCGTTGAACGCCGTGAAGCCGGCGCGTGCCTCGGTCACCATGTTCAGCGCCAGCCAGGCGCGCGAGTTCTCCTTGTTGCGGTTCCAGGCGTCGAGCTTGGGCTTGCGCAGTTCCTCGAGCGTCTTGGTCGTGCAGTCGGGGAAGGTGAGCAGGATCTTGGCGCACAGCTCCTCGACCCTGGCGTCGAGCAGCGACAGGTCCACCGTGCCACGCGCCAGCAGCGCCTTGCCCTGCTTGAGCGCGTCGCCGGCCAGGGGTTCGCCGTAGGCGTTGCGGCCGTAGTCGTCGAACGCGCGCTGCGTCTGTACCAGCGGGTTGGCGACGAAGGCGCCGTCCACCTTCAGCGCCGGCACGATGTCGGTGAGGATGCCCATCTGGTAGGCCTTGTGCGCCGAGAACGGCTCGCACAGCACGCACGCCGCCATCGCCCGCTCGGCACCGACCATCACCGGCAGGAAGTCGGTCGAGCCGCCGATCGGCGCCGAGCCGTGCTTCGGCCCGGCCTGGCCGAAGCGCGCCAGGTCCTGCGCGACCGAGAAGTCGCAGGCCATGCCGATCTCCTGGCCGCCGCCGATGCGCATGCCGTTGACGCGGCAGATCACCGGCTTGTCGCAGGCCAGGATGGCGCTGACCATGTCGTTGAACAGGCGCATGTAGGCGCGGTACTCCTGCGGATGGCCGGCGTAGTACTCGGCATATTCCTTGGTGTTGCCGCCGGTGCAGAACGCCTTGTCGCCGACGCCGGTGAAGACGACGCAGTTGACGTCGCGCGCGTTGGCCGCGGCGCGCATCGCCAGGATCACGCCCTTGACCATGTCGGTGGTGTACGAGTTGTACTGCGTCGGGTTGTCCAGCGTGATCCAGGCGTTGAACAGCCCCGGCGCGACGCTGCCGTCGGGGCGGTGCGCCGGCCGCTTCTCGTAGCGCACGCCGGGCTTGGCGATGTCGTCGACGAGGTCGTGGTGCTTGAGTTCTCGGGTCGGGGTCGCAGCGGTCATGGTGGGGTTCCTCGGGCTTCGGTCGGGGTTCAGGGCGTGAGCACGGCGCGCTTCTTGATTTCGCGCCGGTGCACGGCGGCGAAGACACGGTTGATGTCGGCCAGCGGGTGCAACTCGACGAACGGCTTGAGCGCCACCTTGCCGTCGAGCACCAGGTCGAGCGCGGCCGGGTAGTGCTCGGGTGGGCAGCCCCAGTTGCCGAGCGCGCGCGCGTCGAAGGCCATCAGATTGGACAGCCGCAACTCGACCTTGTCCATCGTGAAGCCGACCACGCTCAGCGTCGCGCCGTGCACCAGCAGGCCGAACGCGGTGGCCTGCCCGGCGGCGCTGCCCGAGCATTCGAAGATCCGCCACTCGGTGCTGCGCAGCCCCTGCGCCTTGGCGAAGGCGGCGACGGCCGCCTTGAGCGACCTGGCATCGTGCGTGCGCGCGTCGAGCGTCAGCGCCGCGCCGTGCGCGCCGATCGCGGCGAGCTTGTCGGCGTCGACGTCGATGGCCACCACCTGCGCGCCCATCGCGTGCGCGATCTGCACGCAGTAGCCGCCGACGCCGCCGGCGCCGACGACGATGGCC
>JBBIPS010000194.1:0-6320 GCA_037442725.1 Burkholderiales bacterium
GGCTGCGCTGGCCGCGCTGGCCGGCGCCGGCGCGCAGGCGCAGGAGCCTGCGTCGGTGGCGCCGGCGCCCGAGACGGCAACGCGCGCCTGGTCGATCGAGCCCAGTGCTTCGATCTCCGAGACGTTCACCGACAACCGCCGCCTGGCCGCCACCGGCAGGCAGACCGAATCGATCACCCAGCTCGGCGCGCAGGTGCGCGTGGCCAGCCGCGCCGGCCGCGTCCAGGGCTCGCTCGACTACTCGCTCAACGGCTACGCCTATGCCCGCGACTCGGGCGCCGACAACCTGCAGAACTCGCTCAACGCCGCGGGCACCGCCGAGCTGGTCGAGCAGCATGTCTTCGTCGACGCCGGCGCGACGATCTCGCAGCAGATCGTCTCGGCCTTCGGCACGCAAAGCGTCGATCCGGCGCTGAGCAACGCCAACCAGTCCGAGGTGTCGACATTCCGGCTGTCGCCCTCGGTGCGCGGCCGCACCGCCGGGGTGGCCCGCTACGAGGGACGCCTGAACTACAGCCAGACGCACAGCGGCTCGGCGCTCGGCAGCTCGGCCAATTCGGGCGGCACGCTCAGCGCCACATCGGACGGCGGCGCACGGCTCGGCTGGAGCCTGGCGCTGGCGCGGCAGGTCGCCGACTTCAGCGCCGGCCGACGCACCACCACCGACAGCGCCAACGCGGGCCTGAGCTACGCCGCCACGCCCGAGCTCAAGCTCTCGGCCGGCGGTGGGAGCGAGCGCTCCGACGTGACCCAGGTCCAGAGTCGCGGCAACGCCACCTGGAACGCCGGCGCCGACTGGGCGCCGACCGAACGGACGCGCGCGACGGCCAGGGTCGAGCACCACTACTTCGGCAACGGCCACACGCTGAGCTTCGAGCACCGGTTGCCGCGCTCGGCGATCCGCTTCAGCAGCACGACCGACGCATCGAGCTCCGCCGCGGCCGCGGGAGCCAGCTCGTTCGTCACCGCCTACGACCTGTTCTTCCTGCAGTTCGCGTCGATCGAGCCCGACCCGGTCAGGCGCGACGCGCTGGTGCGTGGCTTCCTGCAAAGCATCGGCATCAGCCCGGCCGCGCAGATCTCGACCGGCTTCCTGACCTCGGGCGTCACCTTGCGGCGCAACGAGCAGTTGTCGCTGTCGACGCAAGGCGTGCGCACCACCTTGACCTTCACGCTGACCCGCAGCCGGACCACGCCGCTGGCCGTGCTGACCAACCCGCAGGACGACCTGAACCAGGCCAGCGTCGTGCGCCAGACCGGCTTCAGCTTCAACGCCGGCCACCGGCTGACCGCGCAGTCCGGGCTCAACCTGGGCCTGACCCAGACGCGGACCTCGGGCACGACGGCGGCGCAATCGACCCGGCTGCGCTCGATCACCGCGGCGCTGACGAGCACCCTCGGCCCGCGCACGAGCGGCGCGCTGAGCCTGCGCCATGTCGAGTCCGCCAGCGCCACCGCGCCGTACACGGAGAACGCCGTGATCGCCAGCCTCAACCTGCGCTTCTAGAGCGTCACCGGCCCGCACACCATGTACGAAGCGTTCTACGGGCTGGCCAACAAGCCGTTCCAGCTCAACCCGGACCCGAGCTTCTACTTCGGCAGCAAGCAGCACCGGCGCGCCAAGGCCTACCTCGACTACGGCGTCTCGCGCAACGAGGGCTTCATCGTCATCACCGGCGAGATCGGCGCCGGCAAGACGACGCTGCTGCGCGCGCTGATCGACGGGCTGCACGGCAGCAACGTCGTCGTCGGCCACCTGGTGACGACGCAGCTCGGCGCCGAAGACACGCTGCGCATGGTCGGCGCGGCGTTCGGATTCCGCGTCAAGGACGTTCCCAAGTCCGAGCTGCTGATCACGCTCGAAGCCTTCCTGATCAGCCAGACGAGCAAGGGCAAACGCTGCCTGCTGATCGTCGACGAGGCGCAGAACCTGACGCCGCGCGCCGTCGAGGAGCTGCGCATGCTGTCGAACTTCCAGTTCGGCAACCAGGCGCTGATGCAGAGCTTCCTGGTCGGCCAGCCCGAGTTCCGCGAGATCCTGCAGCGCCCCGAGATGGAGCAGTTCCGCCAGCGCGTTGCGGCCACCTGCCACATCGGCCCGCTCGATCCGGAAGAGACCCAGCGCTACATCGAGCACCGGCTCAAGTGCGCGGGCTCGACCGGCAAGCCAAGCTTCGATGCCGAGTGCTTCGAAGCCATCTTCAAGGCCAGCAACGGCATCCCGCGGCGCATCAACTCGGTCTGCGACCGCTTGCTGCTGCTCGGCTTCCTGGCCGGCAGGACACAGCTCACGCTGGCCGACGTCAACGAGGTCGTCAAGGAGTTCGCGCACGAGGCCGGTGTGCTGGCCACGGGGGGCAGCGCCCGCGGCGATCGCGGCGCGACGGCCGACGCGGCCGAGCGCAGCCCCGACGACGGCGCCGCGCTCGACCTCGACCTGTCGCGGCTCGAGCTCGACCCGAAAGCCGCCGCGGCGATGTCGCACCAGCTCGCCACGCTCACCGCCGAGCAGCGCGGCGACCAGTTGCAGCGCCTCGAGCGCGGCCTGCTGCGGCTGGAGCGCACCAACCTGCAGATCCTGGCGCTGCTGCAGAAGCTGGTCGGCGCCATCCAGCCCGCTGCCTCGGCGCCGTCCGCGGCCGAACGGGCCGGCGCGAAGGGCAAGCCCGGCGACGAGAACCCGTCGCGATGAACCGCGTGGCAGGCGGCGTGCGGCCCGGCCCCGTGATGTGCGTCGTCGGCGCGCGACCCAACTTCATGAAGATGGCGCCGATCCTGCGCGCGCTGGCGCAGCATGCGCCGCCGCTGCCGGCGTTGCTCGTGCACACCGGCCAGCACTACGACCAGGGCATGAGCCATCAGCTCTTCGAGGACCTCGGGCTGCCGCGGCCGGACCTGAACCTCGAGGTCGGATCGGGCAGCCACGCGGTGCAGACGGCCGAGGTGATGCGCCGCTTCGAGCCGGCGCTCGACGCGCACCGGCCGAGCTGCGTCGTCGTCGTCGGCGACGTCAATTCGACGCTGGCCTGCACGCTGGTCGCCGTCAAGATGGGGGTGCCCGTCGTGCACGTCGAGGCCGGGCTGCGCAGCTACGACCGCAAGATGCCCGAGGAGATCAACCGGGTGCTGACCGACCAGGTGGCGGACCGGCTCTACACCACCGAACGCAGCGCCGCCATCAACCTGTTGCGCGAGGGCGTGGCGGCCGACCGGGTGAGCTTCGTCGGCAACGTGATGATCGACTCACTGCTGGCCAGCCGCGCGCGCGCGCAGCGCGTCCGACACCTTTTGCGTGCACACGACATCGACCCGGCGCTGATCGATCATGCCGGCGGCTACGGCGTCGTCACGCTGCACCGGCCGTCGAACGTCGACGACCCCGCCACGCTGCGCGACCTGCTCGGCGTGCTCGGCGTCGTCGCGGCGCGGTTGCCGCTGGTCTTTGCGCTGCACCCGCGCACGCGTGCCAACATCGATCGCTTCAACCTCGGCCACCTCACCGACCCGGTGCGCATGATGATGCTGCCGCCGCAGGGCTACCTCGAGATGCTCGGCCTGATGGCCGGCGCGACGCTGGTGCTCACCGATTCGGGCGGGCTGCAGGAGGAGACCACCGCGCTGGGCGTGCCGTGCCTGACGATGCGCGAGAACACCGAGCGGCCGATCACCGTCGAGCAGGGCACCAACACCATGGTCGGCCGCGACCGCGCCGCGATCCTCGCCGGCGTGGCGCAAGTCCTCTCCGGCCAGGGCAAGCGCGGCCGCGTCCCCGAGCTGTGGGATGGCCACGCCGCCGACCGCATCGCCGCCGACCTCTGGCAATGGCTGCGCGGCGACTCCTGACCCCTGGCCCTGCAGTTCAGCCGATGGCCAGCCCGCTGCAGCCAGCCTCACCCCGACCCCGTCGCGCCAGCGCGGCAGGCGGCGGGCACGACCACCGCGCCCGCGCAGACGGCGGTGACGGCAGGGGCGAGGGCAACATCACCAACGCGCTGACGATCGACGTCGAGGACTATTTCCAGGTCTCGGCGTTCGCCCGCTACATCGAGCGCGCCGACTGGGCCCTGCGCGAGTGCCGCGTCGAGCACAACGTGCACCGCATCCTCGACCTGCTCGACGGCGCCGGGGCCAGGGCCACCTTCTTCACGCTCGGCTGGATCGCCGAACGCTACCCGCAACTGGTGCACGAAATCGTCGCGCGCGGGCACGAGCTGGCCAGCCACGGCTGGGGCCACGAGCGCGCCAGCGAGCTCGCCGAACCCGCCTTCTGCGCCGACGTCGAGCGCGCCAAGAAGCTGCTCGAGGACCTCTCGGGCGTCGAGGTGCGCGGCTACCGCGCGCCGAGCTTCTCGATCGGCACCGACAACCTGTGGGCCTTCGAGACCCTGTCGCGCGCCGGCTACCGCTACAGCTCGAGCGTCTACCCGATCCGCCACGATCACTACGGCATGCCCGATTCGCCGCGCTTCGCGTATCGCGTGAGCCAGACGCTGCTCGAGATCCCGATCACCACGCTGCGCGCCTTCGATCGCAACTGGCCGAGCAGCGGCGGCGGCTACTTCCGCCTGCTGCCGTACGCGCTGAGCCGCTGGATGATCAGGCGGGTGAACGCGCTCGACCGCGAGCCGGCGGTGTTCTACTTCCACCCCTGGGAGATCGACGCCGGCCAGCCGCGCATCCCCGGCATCGACCTGAAGACGCGCTTTCGTCACTACGTCAACATCGCGCGCATGCCGCAGCGGCTCGGCGCTCTGCTCGCAGACTTCAAATGGGGGCGCATGGACGAGATCTTCCTGGACTCGGCTGCGTCGGCCTGTGCTCGCCGATCGTCACCGGACCCCCTGCCACGCGCGGCGGAGCGCCGGGGTGCGGCCGGCGGCGCTGCCGCGGCCCGTCCCGGCGGGTCCGGCGCCTGAACCAGACCCGGACCAGGCCGTGTCCACCATCCACCGTCTCGACCCGCGAGACCGCGCCGCCGCAGCGCGCTGGGATGACTTCGTGCTCGCCTGCCCCGAGGCCACCTTCTTCCACCGCGCCGGCTGGCAGCGCGTGCTGCGCGACGTGTTCCGGCACGCGACCTACTTCCTCTACGCCGAGTCCGACGGTCGCATCGACGGCGTGCTGCCGCTGGCCCACGTCAGGAGCCTGCTGTTCGGCAGTGCACTCGTCGGCCTGCCGTTCGCCGTCTACGGTGGCGTGGCGGCCAGCACCCCGCAGGCGCTCGTCGCGCTCGAGCAGGAGGCGCAGCGCCTGGCGCTCGAGCTGGGCGTGCCCCACCTCGAGCTGCGCAACAGGCAGCGGCGCCATGACGACTGGCCGCTGCAGGACCTGTACGTCACCTTCCGCAAGGCGATCCTGCCCGACGAGGAAGCCAACATGCTGGCCATCCCGCGCAAGCAGCGCGCGATGGTCCGCAAGGGCATCAGGAACGAGTTGAGGAGCGAGCTCGACGGCGGCGTCGACCGTTTCTTCGCGCTCTTCGCCGACAACGTCCACCGCCACGGCACGCCTGCGCTGCCCAGGCGTTATTTCCAGGCGCTGCGCGACGAGTTCGGCGCCGACTGCGAAGTGCTCAGCGTCACCGCTGCCGACGGCCGGCCGCTGTCCAGCGTGCTGAGCTTCTACTTCCGCGACGAGGTGCTGCCGTACTACGCCGGCGACGACGAGGCCGCGCGCGACCTGGCGGCCAACGACTTCAAGTACTGGGAGCTGATGCGCCGCGCCTGCGCGCGCGGCGTCAGGGTGTTCGACTACGGCCGCAGCAAGCAGGGCACGGGGCCGTACGCGTTCAAGAAGAACTGGGGCTTCGAGCCGCAGCCGCTGCACTACGAGTACTGCCTGTACAAGCGCGACAGCGTGCCGCAGAACAACCCGAACAACGCCAGGTTCAAGCTGCTGATCGAGGCCTGGCGCCGCATGCCGATCGGGCTGGCCAACCGGCTCGGGCCGTACATCGTGCGCAGCCTGGGTTGACATGGCCAACCTGCTCTACCTGGTGCATCGCATGCCGTATCCGCCCGACAAGGGCGACAAGGTGCGCTCCTGCCATCTGCTGCGGCATCTGGTGGCGCGGCACCGCGTGTTCGTCGGCACCTTCGTCGACGACCCCGACGACGCCGCGCACCTGCCCGCGCTGCGCGCGCTGTGCGCTGACCTGTGCGCGGTGCCGCTTGCCCCGCGCGCGGCCAGGCTGCGCAGCCTGGCCGGCCTGGCCAGCGGCCAGCCGCTGACGCTGTGCTACTACGACAACCCGCGCCTGCGCGGCTGGGTCCGCCACACCGTGGCCACGCGCGACATCGACGCGGTGCTGGTGTTCTCGT
>JBBIPS010000195.1:0-6266 GCA_037442725.1 Burkholderiales bacterium
GCGCGGTGGATGTGAAGGTCATGCTTCCGGTTGCGATTGCCGGATTAGCGGCCAATGTGCTTTCGGCGTTGTTTCTCAGGCCGCATCAGCATGACGATCTCAATGTGAAGGCGGCCTTTCTTCATTTGGTGGCGGATGCTGCCGGATCGGTCAGCGCCATTCTGGCCGCGCTGGCGATTCTGCTGGGCGGCTGGTATCTCGCCGACGTTATCGCGTCTGTGGTTATCAGCCTGCTCATTCTGTTCAGCACGTGGACGCTGCTGAAGAGCGCGATTCACATTTTGCTGGAAGGCGCGCCGCCGCATCTCGACCGGAACGCGGCAGACGCCGCAGCCGCCGACACGCCGCGGCAGGCCGCGCGGCGCCGACAGGTGCAGGCGCTGGGCGCCGGCGACGTGCTGGTGTGCAGCTACGGCCTGCTCCAGCTCGACGCCGGCATCCTGGCCGGGCGCGGCTGGCACACCGCGGTGATCGACGAGGCGCAGGCGATCAAGAACGCGCTGACCCGGCGCGCACGCGCCGCGCATGCACTCGCGGCCGACTTCCGCCTCGCACTCACCGGCACGCCGGTCGAGAACCGCCTGGGCGAGCTGTGGTCGATCATGGGCTTTGCCAACCCCGGACTGCTCGGCAGCGCCGAGCAGTTCGGCCAGCGTTTCGCCACGCCGATCGAGCGCGAGGACGATACCCATGCCAGCCGCCGGTTGCGTCGGTTGGTCGCGCCGTTCCTGCTGCGCCGGACCAAGACCGAAGTGCTGGCCGACCTGCCGCCACGCACCGAGATCATTCACGAGGTGGTGCCCGGATCGAAGGAGCGTGCGCTGCTCGAGGCGCTGCGCCGCCAGGCCGAGGAAAGTGTCGACCAGACGCTCGCCGCGGGCCCCGCAGGCGGCATCGGTGCAGGCCAGGCGCAGATGCACATCCTGGCCGCCCTCACCCGGCTGCGCCGCGCCGCCTGCGATCCGCGCCTGGTGGCACCCGAGCTCGGCCTGGTCGGCGCCAAGGTGCTGGCCTTCGAACAACTGGCGCAGGAACTGGCCGCAGGCCACCACAAGGCGCTGGTGTTCAGCCAGTTCACCGACTTCCTGGCGCTGCTGCGCGAACGACTGGACGCGGTCGGCCTGAGTTATCAGTACCTCGACGGCAGCACGCCGGCGGCGCAGCGCACGCAGCGCGTGGCCGCGTTCCAGGCCGGCGTCGGCGACCTGTTCCTGATCAGCCTGAAGGCCGGCGGATTCGGCCTGAACCTGACGCTGGCCGACTACGTCATCATCGCCGACCCGTGGTGGAACCCGGCCGCCGAGGACCAGGCCAGCGGCCGCGCCCACCGCATCGGCCAGCAGCGCCCCGTCACCGTCTACCGGCTCGTCACGCAGGGCTCGATCGAGGACCGCATCGTGCGCCTGCACCAGCGCAAGCGCGCGCTCGCCGAGAGCGTGCTGGCCGGGCAGGACGGCGCCGGCGCGGTGCTCGGGGCGGCCGAGTTGATGGCGCTGCTGCGAGGCGACGATGATGACGAGGCCAGCGACGCCACTGCGGCATCCGCTGCACCGAGCCTGGCCTGACACGACGCAAGGCCACACCGACATGACCACCCCTGCCAACGCCGCGCGCTGGAACGAACAACTCGATGCCGTGCGCGCGCGCATGAGCGCCGGCGGCGGCCAGCCCGGCGTGGCGGGACCGCAGCAGATCGCGGGCAGGACCGGCCTCGAAATCATGCAGGCGCTCCTGGCTGGCGAACTGCCGTTCGCGCACATCGCGCAGACGCTCGACTTCGCGCTGGTCGAAGTCTCGGCCGGGAAGGCCGTCTTCCAGGGCACGCCGCAACTCGCGCACTACAACCCGCTGGGCAGCGTGCACGGCGGCTGGTACGCGACGCTGCTCGATTCGGCGCTCGGCTGCGCGGTGCACACGACGATGCCGGTCGGCTTCGCCTACACCACCGCCGAGCTGAGCCTCAACATCGTTCGCGCTGCGTCGGCCATGACCGGCCCGCTGCGCGCCATCGGCCAGGTCATCCACAGCGGCCGCCAACTCGCCACCGCCGAGGGCCGCATCGTCGACCCCGCCGGCAAGGTCTACGCGCACGGCACCACCACCTGCCTGGTCTTCGAGCTGCGCCAGCGTTGAGATCCGGGCGGGACGACAGTGCCGCCGTCCGGCTGCGGCGCGGCAGGCAGCGGCGACAGGCGCCGGCATGCACGATGAAACCGTCGCCGAGCGGGGCGACGACACGCTGGCCACGCTGCCGGTAGACTCCCGGCGCGGACGGCCCGGGGTTGCACGACCGGGCCGGCCGCTCGACCACGACCTTGCCCACTGCGGCGCGTGATGAGGTGCCGCAATGCGGATCGCACCCTGGAGATCGCGATGACGGCTGCACCGATGAAGACGCCCTGGCACCTCTGGCTGGTCGGCACGGTCGCCGTGCTGTTCAACGCCATCGGCGTGTTCGACTTCGTGATGAGCCTGGTGCAGGGCGCCGAATATCAGGCCAGCGCCGGCATGACGCCGGACCAGATCGCCCACTATCAGGCGATGCCGGGGTGGATGACGGTCGACTGGGCCGTCGGCGTCTTCGGGGCATTCGTCGCCTCCATCCTGTTGCTGCTGCGCAGGAGGCCGGCCTGGCCCGCCTTCGTGCTGTCGCTGGCGGCCTTCGTCATCAGCCTCGTCTACACCTACGTCCTCACGGACGGCGGCGCCGTCATGGGTCGGCAGATGGCGATCACCAGCGCCGTCATCGCCGCGTTGCTGGTCTTCTTCAGTGGCTACGCGCGCTTCATGACCGTGCGAGGCGTGCTGCGCTGACGCGAGTGTCGGGCGCAGCCTCCTGCGGTCGGCAGTGATCGCCAAGCCGATCCGGGCCTTTCAGCCTGGCCCCAGCGAGCGCTGCCCGGCGTGCCAGCGGCGCCGCAAAGCCTTGGGGAGCGCCCACCGCTGCAGGCCGCTGGTCGGCGCCCGTCCGTCCGGCCATCGCCCCACCCTAGGCGCGTCGGCCAGCGCCCGGACGCACTCGATCGACGCGCTTCCAGCCAGTGATGAAGCATGCTCTGCGCCGCACGTCGCCGCTGGCCATGCGGACCGCCCCGCAGCCGCCCGGCGCCGCACCGGCAGCAGGCAGCCCAGCGTGATCGGCGCGGCCGAGCTCGGGCTCCAAAGCGCGTTGCGCCGGGCCTGGCGACGGGCCCGGGAGCCGGTCAAGCCTTGCTGTCGACGATGGCCGCGTTCACCAGCGTGCGCAGCTCGCGGCGGATCGGGTACAGGCTGGACGGGATCAGCTGGGTGAAGAGCACCACACTCAGGTCTTCCACCGGGTCGATCCAGAAGGCGGTGCTGGCCATGCCGCCCCACCAGTATTCACCCAGGCTGCCGTTGATGCCGGTCTTGGCCACATCGGTGGTCATCGCAAAGCCCAGGCCGAAGCCGATGCCCTGGTACAGCGCCTCGGAGAACATCGACACCGAGACATCGGCCAGATCCTTGCCGCCGGGCAGGTGGTTGCCGCGCATCAGCTGCAGCGTCTTGGGGCCGAGCAGGCGCACACCGTCCAGTTCGCCGCCGCGGCGCAGCAGTTCGCAGAAGCGCAGGTAGTCGGCCATCGTCGACACCAGGCCGCCGCCACCCGAGGGCGCCGCCGGTGCGGTGGTGAAGGTGGGCCAGCCCTGGATGGCCGGCGCCAGCTTGCCGTCGCCGCCCACCACATAGCATTCGGTCAAGCGCGCCAGCCGGCTCTCGTCGACGTGGAAGGCCGTGTCCACCATGCCCAGCGGCCCGAAGATGCGCTGCTGCAGGAACTGCGCCAAGGGCTGGCCCGAGATCACTTCCACCAGGTAGCCGAGCACGTCGGTCGACACCGAGTAGTTCCAGGCGGTGCCGGGCGAGAACTCCAGAGGCACCCTGGCCAGCGCGTCGACGAAGGCCTGCAGCCCCTCCTTCTGCGCGAAGGGTTCCAGCTTGCTGCTGCGGTAGGCCGCGTCCACGCTGGTGCGCATCTGGAAGCCGTAGGTCAGGCCCGAGGTGTGGCGCAGCAGGTCGATCATGCGCATCGGCGCGTCGGTTGGCCTGGTCATCCACAGGCCGGGGCCGCCGCTCACGTAGACCCCCAGGTTGCGCCACGACGGAATCAAGCGGTGCACCGGGTCTTCCAGCGCCACCCTGCCCTCTTCCACCAGCATCATGAAGGCCACGCTGGTGATCGGCTTGGTCATCGAGTAGATGCGCGTCAGGCTGTCCTCGGCCAGCGGCACGGCGGGCGTACCCGCCGTGGCCAGCCGGGCCTGACCCAGCAGGCTGCGGTGCACCACCTGGCCGCCGCGCGCCACCGCCAGGTGTGCATGGGGCAGCTTGCCGGTGTCGATGTAGCGGCTCTGCAGGAAGGTGTCGATCCGGGCCAGGCGGCGGGGGCACATGCCCTGCGCTTGTGGGGACGCTTCGGTGGCGGATGTGATCAAGCTTGTCTCCGGGGTGGCAGGGCCCGAGGCCCGTTGAACGCATGATTTCAGCACCGCAGCCCACCAGACACTGTCACGATGGATGCACTCTGCAAGGCATCTGCGTGCTCGATTCGGGCGCCACATCGCCGCGCCCGATGGCGCGACGTTGCTCGCGGAGCATGGCGCCGACGTAGTCATCGCCATCGTGCCGGAGGCCACGCTCGAGCAGACGGGCCTGGACGACAACACCGCCGATGGAAACCGGGCTTTCCATCGACGCGCCGTGCGTTGCGTCAAACCATGTGCCGTGCACGGTGCCAGCATGCGAGCTGTCCAGCACTTCACAGGAGCAGATCGTGCGCAGCCTCACGCGTTTGTGCTTGGCGACCGCTCTGGCGGTGGCCGTCTATGCGCCTGCACTCGGGTATGACATCGGCGACGTCGTCTGGGAAGACGTCAACCACAACGGGTTGCAGGACGCGGGCGAACCCGGCATCGCTGCAGTGCAGGTGCGCATCAACGGCGGCTTTGGCTGCTGGCAATCGACCAGCACCGATGCGGACGGCCACTACCTGCTCTCGATCTGGTCCGCTGATGGCTGCCGGCTCACCTTCACCCCGCCCACGCTCACCCATGCGCGCTACGAGCCCACCGTCAGTGGCGTGTCGGGCACCTGGTACGACTACCGAAGCCCGAGCGGCGGCTGGCTGACGTATTACGACTACATCGGAAAGTACGACATCCCGATGGCCGCCAATGACAGCGACATGGGCAACCTCTACATCGACCCCAACGGGGGCATCGTCAGTGAACCCCTTTCGACGCCCCGCTTCTCGACCCCGCTGACGGACACCGAGTTCGGCAACGAGTGGGCCACCAAGGTCGACGCCGGCTTCGTCCGCTGGGTCAATGGCGGGATGAGCGGGCGGATCTGGGACGACCTCGACCGCGACGGCCAGCAAGAAGCGAGCGAGCGCAGCCTTGCCGGGGTGCAGGTCGACCTGATGCTCAGCATGCGCGAGACCGACGTCGCCGCCTCGGTGACCACCGACGCCACCGGCCGCTTCAGCTTCGACGACCTGCGCTCGAACTGGAACTACCTGCTGCGCGTGGTCAAGCCCGACGGCTGGGAATTCACCGCCACCGATGTCGGCTCCGACCTGAGCGACAACGACTTCAGCCAGGCCGGCTTCGACATCGTGGCCGGCGCCATCCTGTTCAACCTCGATTCGGCCGAGCAGCACACCTCGGTGGCCGCGGGCTTGTATGACCCGAACGCCACGCCGGTGCCCGAGCCGGCCACCGGGGTGCTGTGGCTGGGCGGGCTGGCGGCCCTGGGCTGGGTCGGCCGCAGGCGGCGCCACCGCGCTGGCGGCCGCAGCCGCCGAGAGGCCGAGTGGCAATCCCACGCATCCGCGTACCTGATTAGCGAGCAAGCTCAGCAGGCTCACGCTGTGAGCCAGTGAGCGCGGAAGATGGGCGCATCCCACCAGGAGATGCGCCATGCCGATGAACCGAGTCCAGTTCCAGAAGGGGCTGTCTTTGCCGGAGTTCATGGACCGCTACGGAACCGACGAGCAGTGCGAGCAGGCGCTGGTCGCGGCGCGCTGGCCTGGCGGCTTCGTCTGCCCGGCCTGCGCAGTGATGCAGGCGCGCACCTCCTTCCGGCGGCAGGGCCGTCTGTACTGGCAGTGCGCCGGCTGTCAGCACCAGTGCAGCGTGACCAGCGGCACCGTCTTCGAGGCCACCAAGCTGCCGCTGACGCGCTGGTTCCTGGCCATGCAGCTGCTCACCCAGGCCAAGAACAACGTCTCGGCGCTGGAGCTG
>JBBIPS010000196.1:0-6257 GCA_037442725.1 Burkholderiales bacterium
CTCGTCGGGCACGGATTGCGCCGCGTCCGGGCCGGCCGCATGCATCCCGGCGTGGCCGCGCTGTTCGCCGCCGCCGCGCGCGCGCCGCAGCGCGCCGCGGCGTTCGACTTCGGCTTCGCGCTCGGGCCGCGCATCAACGCCGCGGGCCGGCTGGCCGACATGACGCTGGGAATCGAGTGCCTGACCACCGACGATGCGGGCCGCGCGGCACAGCTCGCCGCGCAGCTCGACGCCATCAACCGCGAACGGCGCGAGGTCGAGACCGGCATGCGCGAGCAGGCCGAAGTCCTGCTCGCGGCGCTGCTCGAGCGCGACCGCAGCGACGCCACGCCCAACGCCGTCGTGCTGTTCGATGCGGCCTTCCACGAAGGCGTGGTCGGCATCGTCGCCGGCCGCATGAAGGACCGGCTGCACCGCCCGACCTTCGTCTTCGCGCGCGGCGCCGACGGGCTGCTCAAGGGGTCGGGCCGGTCGATCGCGGGCTTCCACCTGCGCGACGCGCTCGACCTGGTCGCCAAGCGCCACCCCGAGGTGTTGAAGCGCTTCGGCGGCCACGCCATGGCGGCCGGCTGCACACTCGCCGAGGCTGACTTCGCCACCTTCGACGCGGCGCTGCGCCAGGTCGCCGGCGAGTGGCTGCAGCCGTCGACGCTGCAGCGCACGCTGGCCACCGACGGCCCGCTGGCCGTCACCGATTTCAACCTCGACACGCTGGCACGGCTGGATGCGCAGGTCTGGGGCCAGGGCTTCGAGGCGCCGCTGTTCTGCGACGAGGTCGACGTGCTGCAGCAGCGGCTGGTCGGCGACAGGCACCTGAAGCTGCGCGTGCGCCACGGCGGCGCGCGCGGCACGCTGCGCGACGCGATCTGGTTCGGCCATGTCGAGCCGCTGCCGGCACGGGTGCGGCTGGCATACCGCATCAGCCTCGACGAGTTCCAGGGCCAGCGACGCATCCAGATGGTGGTCGAGGCAGCGACATGACCATTGCCCCGGTCCGATGCCCGGCGTCGACCGCCCGCGGCAGCATCGAATCGATTCGGCAACGGCCCCGCGTCGAGTCGACCGCGACGCCACAGCGGCCAGCCCTGCCGCCACAGTTGGCGCCGGCGCGCTGGTGGCGCCGGTGGCTGCCAGGGTGGTTGACACTGGCGGCACTGCTGGCGCTGGCCCCGCCGTTGCACGCCGCCGAGCCCAGGGTCGTGACGGTGGCCCGCGGCCTGGTCCACCCCTGGGGGCTGGCCTTCCTGCCCGACGGCAGGATGCTCGTCACCGAGCGGCCCGGGCGGCTGCGCATCGTCGACGCCGACGGCAGACTGCACCCGAGCCTGGCTGGGCTGCCCGCGGTGGACGCCGGCGGCCAGGGCGGACTGCTCGACGTTGCCGTCGACCCGCAGTTCGCCACCACCCGACGCGTCTACTGGAGCTACAGCGAGGCGGGATCGGGCGCCGATGCCGGCCGCAACGGCACCGCGGTGGCGCGCGGTCGCATCGACGGCGATCGCCTGGCCGACGTGCAGGTAATCTTCCGCCAGTGGCCCAAGGTCGCGAGCCGGCAGCACTTCGGCGCGCGGCTGGCCTTTGCCCGCGACGGCCGGCTGTTCGTCACGCTGGGCGAGCGCTTCTCGCGCAAGGACGACGCGCAGACGCTCGACAACCACCTCGGCAAGGTGATCCGCATCGAGGCCGATGGCGGCGTGCCCGCCGACAACCCGCTCGTCGGACGCGCCGGCGCCAGGCCCGAGATCTGGAGCTGGGGCCACCGCAACGTGCAGGGCGCGGCGATCCACCCGGCCAGCGGCGAGCTGTGGACGCACGAGCACGGGCCGCAGGGCGGCGACGAACTCAACGTCGACCTGCCCGGGGCCAACTACGGCTGGCCGGTCATCACCTACGGCCGCAACTACGGCAGCGGGACCTCGATCGGCGAGGGCAGCGAGCGCGCCGACGTGACGCCGCCGCTCGCGCACTGGGGGCCGATCTCGATCGCGCCGAGCGGCATGGCGTTCCTCGCCAGCACGCGCTACCCGGGCTGGCAGGGCAACCTGTTCATCGGCGCGCTGCGCGGCCAGGCGCTGCTGCGGCTCGAGCTCGACGGCCGCAAGGTGCTGCGCGAGGAACGTCTGCTGACGACCCTGAACGAGCGCATCCGCGACGTGCGCCAGGGCCCCGACGGCTGGCTCTACGTGCTCACCGACAACCCGGACGGCCGCATCCTGCGGTTGCAGCCGAAGTGAGCGTCCGGATCCGGCGCCGGCCACGCTCGGCGGCGGTCCGCATCGACCGGCACGCTGCAATCCCGGCGCGTCGATGATGCGGCGCCAGCTGACCTGGTTCATCGTCGTCGGCTGCGCCGCCGCGGCGACGCACTGGCTGCTCGTGGTGCTGCTGGTGCGCCACGGGCTGGTGCCGCTGGCGGCCAACCCGCTCGGCTGGTTCGGCGCGTTCTGGGTCTCGTGGGGCGGCCACCGCCGGCTCACCTTCGGCGCCGTCGACGCGCCGCTGCGGCAGGCGCTGCCGCGCTTCTTCGTCGTCTCGCTGGCCGGCTTCGTCGCCAACGAGGCCGCGTACGCGGTGCTGCTCGCCGGCACCGGGCTGCGCTACGACCTCGCGCTCGGCCTGGTCCTGGTCGGCGTCGCCGTGGCGACCTGGCTGCTCAGCCGGCACTGGGCCTTTGCCGGACGGCGCCGCGGACACTGACTCGCACCGGCAGCGTCCCGGCGCATCGGCTCATGCGCCGCGACGCGCCGGCCGACGCGTACGCCAGCCGAGAGCGAGCAGCCCGGCCAGCATCAGCGCATAGGTGCGCGGCTCGGGCACGGCGGCCGCCTGGTCGACGTTGAAGCCGGCGATCTGCTGGCCGACGAAGTCGCCGACGAAACTCGTCCCCAGGTGATCGCCCGCCGGGTCGAGTCCGTATGGATCGCGCTCGCAACTGCTGTTGCAATCGACTTCGCCGCTGCCGTCGACATTCAGGTTCCCGACGTACTTGTAGAACTCGTAACGCCGGATGATGGCCTTGTCGGCATCGCCGAGCGGCAGGTCGTTCTCCTTGACCTCGTTGGCCCCGACATGACCGGCCGGTGCGTTCTGGAAGATGCTCCATTCCATCTCGACTTCGGCCTTCTCGCCGTCTGGGTCGCCGCGCAGCAGGTTGCCCAGGTCGATGTTCCTGGCCACCTTGGTCGTGAAGGTCTTGACCCAATAGGCCTCGCCCCACAGGTCGATCCGCTCGGGTTGTACCGGGTTGGGCGCCACCGCGTGGATCACCGCCTGCACCACGGCAGGTTGAGCCGGCGCGGGTGGCGGTACGTAGACGTAGTTCACTGCCGGGATGCCGACCGGCAGATTCGACAGCACTCCCGGCGCACTTTGCACCAGCCAGCTGTACCGGGTGAGCGCGGGCGAGCCCAGCGTGGTGATGCCGAAGTGATCGCACGGGTTGGCCTGCCACCCCGCGTTGGCGCCCGGCCAACAACTCTCGCCGGGTGTCGAGTACTGGCCCGACGGCGTCGTGATGCCGCTGGCGATGTCGCCGCCGTACCTGACCTTCACGCCGACGCCGGGCAGGTCGATGATTTCGGCCTTGCCGAAGCGCACGACGCCGAGGACGCCGAAGGCACCGAAGTTGCGGTTCAGGCCGAACACGCTGCCGATCCGGGTGTGGTCGAACGACGCATCGTCGATCTCGATCTCGAAGCCGTAGGCGAGCTGACCGGTGTCGTTGACGACGTCGAAGTTGGCCAGGCTGCCGAAGATGCCGGCGACTGCCGGGCCCGAAACCATCGCCGCCGTGGCGGCCAACGCGATCAACGTGCACTGATGAGTTTTCACGGCTGCTTCTCCTCGATCGACTGCGCAGCGACGTTCCCCACGCCGGCGCGGCGTCACATTAACCCCGTGCGGGTGGCGCCAACCCCCACGTTCAAGGGGGTCGGAAGCACTTGGAAACACTTGCGCAACCCTGCCGGAGATCGGCTCTGGTGACGGACCGCAGCAACGCGGCGGCTCGCCGTCTTGCAACCGGCTGGCTTCCGGGCCCGTTGGCTGCCTCGCTGCCCATCACCCCGGGCCGGCAGGGCCCGCCGCGCACCGCGACAATCGGGCGGTGGACACCCTCAACGCCGACCTGCACAGCCACTCAACCCGCTCCGACGGCACGCTCGAGCCCGAGGCGCTCGCCGCACGGGCGCGCGAGCGCGGCGTCGAGCTCTGGGCGCTGACCGATCACGACGAACTCGGCGGCCAGCAGCGCGCCGCGGCCGCGGCCCGGGCGCACGGGCTGGACTGGCTGTCCGGGGTCGAGGTCTCGGTGAGCTTCGCCGGCGAGACGGTTCACATCGTCGGCCTCGGCGTCGACATCGACGACGCCGACCTGCTGCAGGGTCTGGCCGCGACCCGCGCCGGCCGCGCGCAGCGCGCGCGCGCCATGGCCGATTCGCTGGCGAGCGCCGGACTCGAAGGCGCCTACGAAGGCGCGTTGCGCTTCGTCAGCAACCCCGACCTGGTCTCGCGCACGCACTTCGCGCGCTGGCTCGTCGCCACCGGGGTCTGCCACGACACCGGTGCGGTGTTCCGCCGCTACCTCAACGAAGGCAAGCCCGGCCATGTGCCGCACCGCTGGGCCGGGCTGGGCGACGCGGTGCGCTGGATCACCCGCGCCGGCGGCGCGGCGGTGATCGCGCACCCGGGGCGCTACAAGCTCACGCCGACCGAGGAGTACGCACTGTTCTCCGAATTCAAGGCGCACGGCGGCAGCGGCGTCGAAGTCATGACCGGCAGCCACGGCGCCGCCGATGCCGTCAAGTACACGGCGATGGCGCACGAGTTCGCGCTGCTCGCCTCGCGCGGCAGCGACTTCCACTCGCCCACCGAGAGCCGCACCGACCTCGGCGTGCTGCCCGCGCTGCCCGCGTCGCTGACCCCCGTGTGGCAGGCGCTGGAACACCGCATCCAGCGCGCCTGAGCCGGGGGTCGAGCGGGGTGCGGCCTGGCCGCGCACGCCGACCCGTCGCGCGCTCCGCCATGCCGCCGGGAAGCCGACGCGGCGCGTCGACTCAGCGCCCGGCCTTGAAGTCCGTGAAGACGCGCGTCTGCAGCCGCCGCGTCTGCTGCGGCACGCTGTCGGGCACGGCCATGCGGGCCTGGTCCTCGGCGCCGAGGAAGATCGTCTTGTTCTCGGCGACGTCCTTCTTGACGAACTTCAGCGACGCGCGGTTAGGGTTGGCGTAGAAGACCTTGTTCGTCAGCGCCGCGGCGACCTCGGGGCGCAGCATGTAGTTGATGAACAGGTGCGCGTTGCGCGGATGCGGTGCGTCGGCGGGGATCGCCATCGAGTCGAAGAACAGCGTCGCACCGCGCCTGGGGATCAGCGCCTCGATCACTGGCCCCTGGCCGGCGGCGATGGCGCGCGCGCGAGCGATGTTGATGTCGCCAGAATAGCCCATCACGACACACAGCGAGCCCTGCACGAGTTCGTTGATGTAGCCCGACGACGAGAACCGCGTCACCGACGGGCGGATGCGCCGCAGCAGCTCGGCCGCCGCGTCGTAGTCGGCGCGCTCGCGGCTGTAGCCGGGCCTGCCGGCGACGAGCAGCGCCACCGGCAGCACCTCGGACGGCGAGTCGAGCAGGCTCACGCCGCAGCTCTTCAGGCGGCTGGCGTACTTGGGGTCGAACAGCAGCGCCCACGGGTCGGCCGGCAGCGGCAGGCCACCGAGCGCCCTGATCACCTTGGGCCGCTGGATGCCGACCGTGATGTAGCCCCACAGCCAGTCGACCAGGTACTGGTTGCCCGGATCGACCTGCGCCATCTGCGCCAGCAGCGCCGGGTCGAGGTTGCCCCAGTTCGTCAGCAGCGAACGGTCGAGCTTGCGCAGCAGCCCGGCGTCGATCTGCTGCTTGGCGAAATGCGCACTCGGCACGACGATGTCGTAGCCGGTCTTGCCGGCCACCAGCTTGGCGTGCAGGACTTCGTTGTTGTCGTAGTTGTCGTAGCGCACGGTGATGCCGGTCTCGCGCTCGAAGTTCTTCAGCGTGTCCTCGGCGATGTAGTCGGACCAGTTGTAGATGTTGAGCAGCCTGGGCTCGGGCGCGGGCGCACCGGCGCCGGCGGCGTTTGCAGCGCCGTACAGCCAGAACGCAGCGATCGACACCGCGAGCGCGGTGCGGGCCACACGGAGGGTCAAGGCAAGGCCGGACATGGGTCACTCCTGGACGGAACGCTGCGGCACCACGCCGCGGCCGCTGCCGGCCTCGTC
>JBBIPS010000197.1:0-6248 GCA_037442725.1 Burkholderiales bacterium
GTGCGCGACCGCGGGGCGACGGCCAACGCCAGTCGCGCCACGGCGAGCCCGGCGCGCTGCATCAGCGCATGCGGCGCGGCGGCGCACTGCGCCGCCAGCGCGGCGCGCTCGATGCGCCGCGATGCCATCGCATCGTGCACTGCCCAGGCCCGCGTCGATGGCCATACGGCGGCGATCGAGGTGGTCGGACCCATGCGCAAGTTGTCTCCTGTCGTGGTGCTGCAGGCGCCCTTGCGAACGCGGTGGAGTGCGTGCGGCGGTGCCGCCCGGGGCTCGTGGCGCAGCTACGGGCTTGGCCGCATAGGAGCGCTGCCGGCATTGTGCTTTACTGGCGGGCCGCGCCCCGCACCGGAGCGCCAACCTCTCAGGAGTCTCCTTCCATGAAGCGTATGTTCGTCGCCGCGCTGGCTGCCTTCGCACTGGCCGGCACGGCCCAGGCCCAGCAGTTCTTCCGCATCGGCACCGGCGGCACCGCCGGCACCTACTATCCGGTCGGCGGCATGATCGCCAATGCCGTCTCACAGCCCGGCAGGATCATCGTCACCGCGCAGGCCAGCAACGGCTCGCTGGCCAACGTCACGGCGATCGCCGGCGGCGCGCTCGAGTCGGGCTTCTCGCAGGCCGACGTCGCGACCTGGGCGCACAACGGCAAGGGCCTGTTCGAGGGCAAGCCCAACGTGCCCGGGCTGCGCCTGATCGCCAACCTCTACCCGGAGAGCATTCACCTGGTGGCGCGCAAGGGACTGGGCATCAAATCGGTGGCCGACCTGAAGGGCAAGCGCGTCGCGCTCGATGAGCCGGGGTCGGGAACCCTGGTCGATGCGCGCATCATCCTGGCGGCCTACGGCGTCAAGGAGTCCGACATCAAGCCCGAGTACATCAAGCCGAACCAGGCCGGCGACAAGATGAAGGACGGCTCGCTCGACGCCTTCATCTTCGTCGGCGGCGCGCCCGCCGGAGCGATCTCCGAGCTGGCCTCGTCGGGCGCCGGCATCGAGCTGGTGCCGATCGACGGACCGCAGGCCGATGCCGTGCGCAGGAGCGTCGGCTTCTTCGCGCCCGACGTGATCGCCGCCGGCACCTACAAGGGCGTCGGCGAGGTGCACACGCTTGCCGTTGGCGCGCAGTGGGTCACCAGCGACAAGGCCGATGCCGAGACCGTCTACCAGATCACCAAGGCGCTGTTCAGCGACGCGACGCAGAAGATGCTCGCTGCCGGCCACGCCAAGGGCAGGTTCATCACCAAGGACAACGCGGTCAAGAGCGCGGGCATCCCGTTCCACCCGGGCGCCGAGCGGTACTACCGCGAAGCGGGCGTGTTGAAGTAGGCCGTGCGTCGACTGCCACCGGCGGTGCCGCTGGCGCCGGCGCCAGCGCCGGGCCGCCGGCCGGGCCTCCCGGCGCCGAATCCTCTGCCTCCGAGCCTGCGAGCCCGCCGATGAGCAGCCTCGACCTCGACCAACGCCAACTGCAGGCGCTCGAGCAGAAGTTCGACCCCGAGATGCGCTTCCGGCCGCTGGCGCCGCCGGCCGCGCTGGTGGTGGGCACGCTGCTGATCCTGCTGTCGATCTTCCACTACTACACCGCCGGCTTCGGCCTGCTGCAGGAAGCCACGCACCGCGGTGTGCATCTGGCCTTCGTGCTGGGGCTGATCTTCCTGGTCTTTCCGCACCGCAAGGCGCTGCTCGAGCGCGTGGTGGTGTCGCGCTGGCGCTCACCCGGCGGCGTGCCCTGGTTCGACTGGGTGCTGGCGCTGGCGGTGGCCGCGGCGGTGCTCTACATTCCGTACATCTTCGACGACCTGGCCTTTCGCGTCGGCAACCCGAGCCGGCTCGACGTCGCGATGGGCTCGGTCCTGATTGTCGTGCTGATCGAGGCGACGCGCCGCGCGATGGGCTGGCCGCTGCCGATCATCGCCATCGTGTTCATGGCCTATGCCTTGGCCGGGCCCGTCTTCCCGGGCCTGCTCAAGCATGCCGGGGCGAGCTGGAGCCAGCTCGTCAACCACCAGTACCTGACCAGCCAGGGCATCTACGGCGTCGCGGTCGGCGTCGTAGCCACCTACGTCTTCCACTTCGTGCTGTTCGGCGTGCTCGCCACGCGCATCGGCCTGGGTCAGCTCTTTCTCGACGTGGCGTCGAGCATCGCCGGACGCTACGCCGGTGGCCCGGCCAAGGTCAGCGTGTTCGGCTCGGCGATGTTCGGCATGCTGTCGGGTTCGTCGGTGGCCAACGCGGTGACGGTGGGCTCGCTGACCATCCCGGCGATGATCCGCGTCGGCTACCGGCGCGAGTTCGCCGCTGCCGTCGAGGCCGCATCGTCCACCGGCGGGCAGATCACGCCGCCGGTGATGGGTGCGGCGGCGTTCCTGATGGTGGAGTTCCTGGCGCTGCCGTACCAGACCATCATCACCGCGGCAGCGGTGCCGGCGTTCATGCACTTCTTCGGCGTCTTCATGCAGGTGCATTTCGAGGCCAAACGATTCGGGCTGCGCGGCCTGACCGAAGACGAGATGCCCAAGCTGCGGCAATCGCTGCGCGAGCGTTGGCCGACGCTGATCCCGCTGGCCTTGCTGATCGGCATCCTGGTCAGCGGGCGCACGCCGTATCTGGCGGCCTTCAGCGGCATCTCGTCGTGCGCGATCGTCGGCCTGACGACGCGCGCCAGCGGCAACCGGCCGCTGCAGTGGGCGCTGATGGTGGCGCTGCACGCGGTGCTCGCGCTGCTGCTGTTCGGCGGCATCCAGAGCAGCGCGCTGCGCGTGGGCGTGTTCATCGCGGCGCTGATCGCGACACCGCTGCTGCTGCGCGCGCTGCGCATCGAAGGGCGCCTGGCGCTGCCGGCGCTGATCGAGGCCTTCGAGACCGGCGCCAAGTACGCGCTGGCCGTGGGCGCGGCCGCTGCCACCGTGGGCATCGTGATCGGCGTCGTCACGCTCACCGGCGTCGGCTTCAAGCTCAGCACCATCATCACCGGCGCGGCGCAGGCCGTCGCGGGTGGCGTCGTCGATTGGGTGCCCGCGGCGCTGGCCGGCACCCACTCGCTGGCGCTGCTGGCGGCATTGGTGATGACCGGGCTGGTGTGCATCCTGCTCGGCTGCGGCATCCCGACCACCGCCAACTACATCATCATGGTGACGGTGGCCGCGCCGACGCTGGTGCTGATGGGAGTCGAGCCGCTGGTGGCGCACTTCTTCGTCTTCTACTACGGCGTGCTGGCCGACATCACGCCGCCGGTCGCGCTGGCCGCCTATGCCGCGGCGGGCATGGCCGGCAGCGACCCATTCAGGACCGGCAACATGGCGTTCCGCCTCGGCCTGGCCAAGGCGCTGGTGCCCTTCGTCTTCGTCTTCTCGCCGTCGCTGCTGCTCGTCGCCAAGGGCTTCACGCTGTACGACTTCGCGGTCACCTTCGGCGGCTGCATCATCGGCATCGCTTTCCTGGCCGCGGCGCTGTCGAAGTTCATGTTCGTCGAGCTGCAGCGCTGGGAGCAACTGCTGTGCGGCAGTGGCGCGGTGCTGATGGTGGCGCCGGGGCTGACGAGCACGCTGGTCGGAGTGGCGGTGGCGGCGCCGGTGTTGCTGCGCCAGCTCGCGGCGCGCCGCCTCTCAACCGCGGTGCCGTAGGCGCTCGATGCCGAGACCTTCGATGTCGATGGCCGGCGCGCGGCCGGCGACGAGGTCCGCCAGCACGCGCGCGGATCCGCACGCCAGTGCCCAGCCGCTCGAGCCGTGGCCGACATTGAGCCACACGCCGGCGGCGCCGCTGGTGCCGAGCACCGGCGGGCCGTCGGGCAGCATCGGTCGCGCACCCTTCCAGGCCTGCACCTGCGCGAGCTGGGCGCAGCCCGGGAACCAGTCATCGAGCACCTTGTACAGCGTGCGCAGTGCCGCCGGGTGGTGTGCGCCGGGCCGGCCGCCGAGCTCCGCGCTGCCGGCCACGCGCACGCGCGCACCGAGCCGGCTGATCGCCACCTTGTACTTCTCGTCCATCAGCGCCGACCTCGGGCCGAGCTGCGGCCAGGCCTCGATGCGGCGCAGCGGGGCGGTGATCGAATAGCCGTGCACGGCGGCCAGCGGCAGCCGACAGCCGAGCGGGTTCAACAGGGCCGGCGCGCCGAGCGCTGCGCAGACCACGACGGCGTCGAAGCGTTCCTCGGTGGCGGCGTGGCCTGCGCCGGTGCCATGACCGTCGCTGCTGGCGTGGCGCAGGCCTGGTTGCGCCCCGGGCGTGATTGCCAGCACGCAACGCTGGAAGCGGAAGTCCGCGCCGAGCCGTTGCGCCTGGCCGCGCAGCAGATGCGCGAACTGGCGGCAGTTGCCGACCTCGTCGTGCGGCAGGTGCACCGCGGCGTGCAGCGGCGTCTCGGGGTTCAGGCCAGGCTCGATTTCGCGCGCCCGGGCCGCGTCGACCAGATGGAACGCCACGCCCAGCTCGGCCAGCAGCTTCAGGCTGTCGCGCGCCAACTTGAGATCGTGCGGCGAGCGCAGCAGTACGGTGTAACCGTGGGTCTGGTCGTACTCGAGCCGCAGCTCGTTCGTGAGTGCGTGTAGCCGCTGCTGGCTGTAGCGGGCCAGCCGGTGCATGCGGCTGCGGTTGGCCTGGTACTGCGGCGCATTGCAGGCGCGCCACCAGCGCCACATCCAGCCGAGCTGTCCGGCCGCGAGCGGGCGCGTGAGAAGCACCGGGGCGTGCCGGCTGAACAGGTGTCGCCAGACCTTGGCCGGCATGCCGGGCGCGGCCCACGGCGTGACGTAGCCGGGCGCGACGACGCCGGCATTGGCGAAGCTGGCGTCCTCGGCGACGCTGTCGTGGCGCTCGAACACCGTGACCGCATGGCCATCGCGCGCCAGCTCGTAGGCTGTCGTGACGCCGACGATGCCGGCACCGATCACGGCCACGCGCATGCTCACGCTGCCTGGCCGGGCGCGCTGTCGCGCGCGAGCGCGGCTTCGATCGCCAGCGCAGCGCCGAGCACCGCGTCGTCGGCCAGTGCCGGACCCCACACCATCAGCCCGACCGGCAGGCCGTCGGGCGCGTGACAGGGCAGCGACAGTGCACAGCCGTCGAGCCAGTTCACGACCGAAGGGTTGCGCAGCAGCAGCGTGTTGACGCGGAAGAACAGCTCGTCGCTGTCGACCAATGGCGCGAGCGCGGGCGCCACCATCGGCACCGTCGGCGACAGCAGCGCGTCGAAGCCGTGCAACGCCGTCTCGACGCGGCCGATCCAGTCGCCTCGGGACCGCAGCAGGTCGATGTAGTCGGCGGCGCTGATCGCCGCACCGCGCCGGATGCGCTGCGCGACGCGCGGGTCGTAGTCGCGCTCGCGTTCGGCCAGGCGATGCCGGTGCCAGGCCCAGCTCTCGGCCGCCGCGAAGCCGCCCTGCGCCTGCAGCCCCGCCAGGTCGTCCAGCGGCGCCAGCGTGATCTCCTCGATGCAGGCGCCGGCATCGCGCAGGCGGTGCAGGCTGCGCCCGAAGGCCATCGCCACCGCCGCATCGAGATCGTCGAGCATCACGTTGCGCGGCACGGCCAGACGCAGCGCGCGCAGCGGTCGCTGCGTCGGCCGCGGCGCGCGCGCCGCCAGGATCGCGTGCAGCAGCACCGCGTCGCGTACGCTGCGCGTGATCGCGCAGGCGGTGTCGAGCGTCGGCGACAACGGGATCGTGCCGTCCAGCGGCGTCAGGCGCTGGGTGTTCTTGAACCCGACCAGGCCTTGCAGCGCGGCCGGGATGCGGATCGAGCCGCCGGTGTCCGAGCCGAGCGCGGCCCACGCCGCGCCGGTGGCCACCGAGACCGCGCCGCCCGAGGTCGAGCCGCCCGGGATCAGCGGCACGCCGTCGAGCGAGTGCGGGTTCACCGGCGTGCCGTGGTGCGGGTTGATGCCGACCCCCGAGAACGCGAACTCGGCGAGGTTGGTGTGGCCGACGAGCGCCGCACCGGCAGCGCGCAGGCGGGCGACGACGCTGCAGTCGTGGCGCTGTACGGCGGCATCGGCCAGCGCCTTCGACCCGCCGGTCGTCGGCGCACCGGCGACGTCGAACAGGTCCTTGATCGACACCGGCAGTCCGGCCAGCGGCGGCAGCGGCGCGCCGGCGGCGCGAGCGCGGTCGACCGACTGCGCGGCGGCGTCGGCCTGGGCGTCGAAGCGGCGTAGGAAGACATGCGCACAGGCAGCGCCGTCAGCGGCTGCACGTGCGCGTTGCAGCAACTCGCAAGCGTGCAGCGCGCCACTGCCGAGCGCCGCGG
>JBBIPS010000198.1:0-6235 GCA_037442725.1 Burkholderiales bacterium
ACCGACTGGCCGCACCCGAACCTGAAGGACCACATGCCCGACGACGGGCTGCTGGTCGACTTCATCCCGCACATCGCAGCCACGGCCGAATTGCAGCGCAAGCTGCTGGTCGACAACCCGATGCGCCTGTACTGGCCCGAAGAACGAACCTGCTGAGAAGACGACGATGACGCTGAGACTGAGCGCCGCGACGACCGCTTGCATCGGGTCCGTGCTGCTGGCCGCCTGCGCCGGCGCGCCGCCACGCAGCACTCCGGTGGCCTGCGCCGAGCTGCCCGCGGCGGTGGCCGCGCTGAAGGACGTGCGCGTCACCGCTTCGGCCACAGTGGCCGACGACGGCAAGGGCATGCCGGCGCACTGCAAGGTGAACGGCGTGGCCAACGAGCGCACCGGCATCGATGGCCGGCAGTACGCGATCGCCTTCGAGATGCGCCTGCCCGCCGGCTGGAACAGGCGCTTCCTGCACCAGGTCAACGGCGGCAACGACGGCAAGGTCGTGCCGGCGCTCGGCGCGCTGCCGATCTGGTCGCAAAGCGCCCTGCAGCGCGGCTTCGCGGTGATCAGCGCCGACTCCGGCCACCGCGAGGACGACCCCGCGAACAACGCCGCGGGCCTCGCCAGGAGCAACGTCTTCGGCCTCGACCCGCAGGCGCGGCGCGACTACGGCTACAGCGCCAACGACACGATGTACACCGTCGCGCAAGCCTTGATGCGCGCGCACTATGGCCAGGCGAGCGAGCGCAACTACATGGCCGGCTGCTCCAACGGCGGGCGCCATGCGCTGGTCGCGGCCACGCGCTACGGCGACCGCTACGACGGCATCCTCGCCGGCGCGCCGGGGCTGAACCTGCCGAAGGCGGCGGTCCAGCATGCCTGGGACGTGCAGAGCTGGCAGATGGCCGACGCGGACATCCGCAAAGCCTTCAGCCCCGACGACATGAAGCTCGTCGCGGCCAGGGTGGTGGAGCGCTGCGACGCGCAAGACGGTGCGGCCGACGGCATCGTCGGTGACCTGGCGCGCTGCCAGGCGACGTTCAGGATCGACGAACTGCAGTGCAGTGGCGCCAAGACCGCACAGTGCCTGTCGGCCAACCAGGTCAAGGCGCTGCAGCGCGCCTTTGCCGGCCCGCGCAACGCCAAGGGCGAGCGGCTCTACAGCGACTGGTCGTGGGACGCCGGCATCGGCTCGGGCAACTGGCGCTTCTGGAAACTCGAGAGCCAGGTTCCGCCGTGGAACCGCAATCCGTTGATCGCGACGATGGGTGCCGGCTCGCTGAGCTACATCTTCACCACGCCGCCGACGCGCACGCCTGGCACGCCCGACGACCTGGTGAAGTACCTCGCCAACTTCGACTTCGACCGTGACGCGCCGCGCATCCATGCCACCGATGCGACCTACACCGAATCGGCAATGCAGTTCATGGCGCCGCCCGATGTCGACGACCCGAAACTCGCCGCCTTGCGCGCCAGGGGCGGCAAACTGATCGTCTACCAGGGCAACAGCGACGCGGTGTTCTCGGTCAACGACACGGCACGCTGGTTCGCCAGCCTGCAGGCCAACCTCGGCGGCGACAGCGCGGGCTTCGCGCGCTTCTACCCGGTGCCGGGCATGGCGCATTGCAGCGGTGGGCCGGCGACGGATCAGTTCGACGCCCTCGGCGCGCTGGTCGAATGGGTCGAGAACGGCCACGCACCGGCCGCGCTGACCGCCGCGGTCAATCCCGCGAACAAGGAACTGCCGGCCGGCTGGAGCAAGACGCGCACGCGGCTGCTGTGCCCCTGGCCGCAGGTGGCGCGCTACACCGGCGGCGACCTCGAAACGGCGACGAGTTTCCACTGCGCCGCACCCTGAACCTCATGGACTGCGCATGGCCCTGACCAAACCTTACCTCGACGTGCCCGGCACGACGATCTTCGACGCCGACCAGTCGCGCAAGGGCTACTGGCTGAACCAGTTCTGCATGTCGCTGATGAAGGCCGCCAACCGCGCGCGCTTCAAGGCGGGCGAGCGCGCCTACCTCGACGAATGGGCGATGAGCGAGGAGCAGAAGCAGGCGGTGCTGGCGCGCGACCTGAACCGCTGCATCGCGCTCGGCGGCAACATCTACTTCCTGGCCAAGATCGGTGCCACCGACGGGTTGAGCTTCCAGCAGATGGCAGGCAGCATGACCGGCATGACCGAGGCGGAGTATCGCGACATGATGATCAAGGGAGGGCGCTCGATCGAAGGCAACCGCTTCATCGGCGAGGACGGCAGCGCCCAGGCGCAGCACCAGCCCCAGGGCGCGGCGGGCCGCGCCACACAGGCGCCTGCCGCGGCGCACAGGAAGTGACGATGGCCCGGATCACCGCCTCCGTCTACACCTCGCACGTGCCGGCCATCGGCGCCGCGATCGACCAGGGCAAGACGGCCGAGCCTTACTGGGTGCCGCTGTTCAAGGGCTACGAGTTCTCCAGGCAGTGGCTGAAGGAGAATCGGCCCGACGTCATCTTCCTCGTCTACAACGACCACGCGACGGCTTTCAGCCTGGAAATGATCCCGACCTTCGCGATCGGCACCGCGGCCGAGTACACGCCGGCCGACGAAGGCTGGGGCCCGCGTCCGGTGCCAAGGGTGATCGGCCACCCGATGCTCGCCGCGCACATTGCGCAGAGCGTGATCCAGGACGACTTCGACCTCACGATCGTCAACCGGATGGACGTCGATCACGGCCTGACGGTGCCGCTGTCGCTGATGTGCGGGCAACCGCAGTCCTGGCCCTGCCCGGTGATCCCGTTCGCCGTCAACGTGGTGCAGTATCCGGTGCCCTCGGGCCGGCGCTGCTTCCTGCTCGGGCAGGCGATCCGGCGCGCGGTCGAGTCGTACGACGAACCGCTGCGCGTGCAGATCTGGGGCACCGGCGGCATGAGCCACCAGTTGCAGGGGCCGCGTGCCGGGCTCATCAACGCCGCATGGGACAACCGCTTCCTCGACCGCCTGATCGCCGACCCCGACGGGCTGTCGAAGGTGCCGCACATCGAGTACGTCCGCGAGGCCGGGTCCGAGGGCATCGAGCTCGTGATGTGGCTCGTCGCGCGCGGTGCGATGGCCGACGTGGCGGGCGGCAAGCCGCCGACCGTGAAGCACCGCTTCTTCCACGTCCCGGCCAGCAACACGGCGGTCGGGCACCTGATCCTGGAGAACCACTGATGGGCAGGACGATCAAGGTCGCGCTCGCCGGCGCCGGCGCTTTCGGCATCAAGCATCTCGACGCGATCGGGCTGATCGACGGCGTCGAGGTCGTCTCGCTCGTCGGCCGCGAGCTCGACAAGACCCGGGACGTCGCTGCGAAGTACGGCATCGGCCACGTCACGACGGACCTCGCGCAGAGCCTGGCGATTGCCGAGGTCGACGCGGTGATCCTGGCCACGCCGACGCAGATGCACGCCACCCAGAGCATCGCCTGCCTGAAGGCCGGCAAGCATGTGCAGGTCGAGATCCCGCTCGCCGACTCGCTCGCCGACGCGTCGGCGGTGGTCGATTGGCAGCACAAGACCGGGCTGGTCGCGATGTGCGGCCACACGCGGCGCTTCAACCCGAGCCACCAGTTCGTGCGCCACCGGATCACGGCCGGCGAATTCAACATCCAGCAGATGGACGTGCAGACCTACTTCTTCCGCCGCACCAACATGAACGCACTCGGCCAGCCGCGCAGCTGGACCGACCATCTGCTGTGGCACCACGCGGCGCACACCGTCGACCTGTTCGCTTACCAGACCGGCAGCCCGATCGTGCAGGCCAACGCCGTGCAGGGGCCGATCCACCCGACGCTGGGCATCGCGATGGACATGTCGATCCAGTTGAAGGCGGCAAGCGGCGCGATCTGCACGCTCTCGCTCAGTTTCAACAACGACGGGCCGCTCGGCACCTTCTTCCGCTACATCGGCGACAGCGCCACCTACGTCGCGCGCTATGACGACCTGTTCACCGGCAAGGACGAGAAGATCGACGTCTCCGGCGTGGCGGTGTCGATGAACGGCATCGAACTGCAGGACCGCGAGTTCTTCGCCGCGATCCGCGAGCAGCGCGAACCCAATGCGAGCGTGGCGCAGGTGCTGCCGTGCTACCAGGTGCTGCACCGGTTGCAGCAGCAACTCGCGGCGGCGGGCTGACCATGCCGCAGCGCCGGCTCGGCCCGTTCGGCGTCTCGCCGATCGGCCTGGGCTGCATGAATCTGAGCCATGCCTACGGCGCGCCGCCACCCCCCGCCGCCGCCGAGCGACTGCTGCGGCGAGCGCTCGAACTGGGCGTGACACTGTTCGACACCGCGGCGCTGTACGGATTCGGCGCCAACGAAACGCTGGTCGGGCGGGTGCTGAAGCCATACCGATCGGTCGTTACGCTGTGCAGCAAGGGCGGCATGGCCGGAGTGCCCTTCGACGACGGCGTCAAGCGCGTGATCGATGGCCGACCGGAAGCGATCCAGCGCAATTGCGAAGACAGCCTGCGACGACTGCAGACCGATGTCATCGACGTGTACTACCTGCACCGCTGGGACAAGCGCGTGCCGATCGAGGAATCGGTGGGCGCGATGTCGCGCCTGGTCGAATCCGGAAAGGTGAGGGCGCTCGGCCTGTCCGAGGTCTCAGCCGCCACTGTTCGACGCGCGCACGCGGTTCACCCGATCGCGGCCGTGCAATCCGAGTATTCGCTGTGGACGCGCAACCCCGAGGTCGCGGTGCTCGACGCCTGCCGCGATCTGGGCGCGGCGCTGGTCGCGTTCAGTCCGCTGGCGCGCGGCTATCTCACCGGCAAGCTGCGCGACGTCAACGGCCTCGATGCCGCGGACATCCGGCGCGGCATGCCCAGGTTCGAGCCCGACAACTACGCAGCCAACCTGAAGCTGCTCGATGGCTTCGGTCCCATCGCCAGGCGTATCGGCTGCACGCCGGCGCAGCTCGCGTTGGCCTGGTTGCTGGCGCGCGGCGCAAACGTGATCCCGATTCCGGGGACGACCAACGCGGCGCACCTCGAGGAAGACGTCGGTGCGGCGGCGATGACGCTCGATGCGGCAACGCTCGACGCGCTGGACGGACTGTTCAGCCACGAGGCGGTCCACGGCGCACGTTACGGCGCTGCAGCGCAGGCGGACGTCGATACCGAGGAAGTCCAGAAGCCTCTGCCGTGACTCGCCCGCGCGCCGGATCGGCGTGGAACGATGGGTCGCCGGGCCGATAGGCACATTGATTCCGGGGGTCGATGCTTGCCTTGGTTGAGTCGCGTCAACGCATTCACCATCAACTCGGCGTAGCAATGCAGACCTGTTCGTGTTCAGAGCCGACCCGGCAGGAGGTTCCATGACCGACTCTTTCTTCCATCGACGCATGGGCGATCTTGGCGGACTGTCCGCGAGGGTGACATCGAGGTGCATTTCCCGAGCGGCAGGCACCATCCCCCACATGCCGATCGTCGGTGCTGCCGCACTGCTCGGAATGCTGCCCGGACTGGTCTTTGCCACGGTCGAACTGGAGGTGACGGAATGGTCACGCAGCACCGCCGACGGGGCAGCTGCGCATGGCTTTTTTTCGCTGGCTGATTCGTCGCTCGTCTCGCACTCGAAGACGGTGATACCGGTGAACGACGGCACTGGTGACGCCATGGTGGAGTTTGACTACCTGTACCGTAACGACACTCGGATCAACAGCGCGCGATCGGGCTGGGGCGCGGTGATTCCAGCGCTCTCGCCGGGGCATTCGTACGCCAGGGCGAGCGGTCATGCCGATGCAGGTGCCAGTGCGCAGGACGAGAACACCCACCTGGGTGCATTTGCCTATGTCATCACTGGTGATACGCGCTCGGTGGCCGCCGCGATTGCCGAGACTCGGGTCGATTTCACGTTCAATGTCGGGTCGGGCGTCAGTGGCGCCGCACTCGGGGACGCCGTCACGGGTCTGCGATGGGAAATCGGGACGAACGGTGTCCTGTCGGTGCACTCGACGGGGGCGTCATCGTCGAGTGAAAGGTTCGACGCAAAAATTTCGCGCGGCCCCACTGCTCGTTGCGGGCCGTTGTTGTTCGACTGTCCGCGCGGGGCCTACGCCGCGTCGGTGAGGCTGGACGCCAGCCTCTCGGGGCAGTCATTGATACCTGCGACCCATGGGGATCCGACCGGCCAAGTCGCAAGAGACCTGACTTGGGACGCGCGAAACAATACGACCCTCTGGGGGGGTGGTACCCTGATCTCCAGTGGTGGGC
>JBBIPS010000199.1:0-6229 GCA_037442725.1 Burkholderiales bacterium
CTTCGAAGGTGGCGGCCAGCGCGGCGTCGAACGCGCGGTCGCTGAACAGGCGTGCCACCTCGTATTCGTCCTTGTAGGCGTACAGACGGTGCGCCTGCCGCGCCACGGCCTGCACCAGGCGTTCGCTGCCGGGGGCGACGCGCCGCTCGGCGCTGCGCACGCGCTCGAGCAGCGCGTCGTAGCGGCGCGCCAGCGCCTCGCCCTGGTAGGCGACGAGGTCGGCGCGGCGGCGTGCGATCGCTTCGTCGAGGTTGACCGACACGCGGTGCGACGCGGGGTCCGACTCGACATCGGCCGCACGACGCGCCGTGCCGAGCGCGTCGGCGGCGGCGCGGCGCCCCCACTCGAACGCGCGCCGGTTGTCGTCGACGGCCACCGCATTGAGCTCGACCGCGCGCATCAGCGCGGCGCGCCCGACCGGCACCCAGCCGCGCTGCCAGGCCACGCCGAGCATGAACATGTTGGTCGCGATCGAATGGCCGGCCAGCCGCGCGGCCAGCCGTGTCGCATCGATCTCGTCGGCCTCGCGCAGCGCCGTGCGCAGCAGCGCCAGCGCCGCGTCGCGCGGGAACGCGTGATCGGGATGGCGGATGAAGTCGCCGGTGATGGTCTCGGCGCTGTTGACCACGGCGCGCGTGCGGTCGGGCCGCAGGCACGCCAGTGTGTCGGGGGCGGCCGCGACCAGCAGGTCGCAGCCGAGCAGCGCGTCGGCGCGGCCGATGCGCGGCGCGTGCAACGCCTCGGGCGTGGCCGCGACTCGCACGTGCGTGAGCACCGCGCCGCCCTTCTGCGCGAGCCCGGTCTGGTCGAGCACGGTGGCGCCCTTGCCCTCGAGGTGCGCGGCCATGCCGACGAGCGCGCCGATCGTCACGACACCGGTGCCACCGATGCCCGCGATCAGCAGCGAATACGGCTCGGCCAGCGCCGGCAGCACCGGCTCGGGCAGTAGCTCGTCGTCCAGCACCACGCCGTGCGAGCGCCGCAGCGTCGCACCCTCGACGGTGACGAGCGCCGGGCAGCAGCCCTCGAGGCAACTCAGGTCGAGGTTGCAGGTGAACGGGTCGATCCTGCGCTTGGGCCCGAACTCGGTGGCCACCGGCAGCACCGACAGGCAGTTCGATTTCAGGCTGCAGTCGCCGCAGCCTTCGCACACCGCCTCGTTGATGAAGACCTGGCTCGTCAGCGCCGGCAGCGCGCCGCGCCTGCGCTGGCGTCGCAGCGAGGTGGCGCAGGTCTGGTCGTAGACGAGCACGCTGACGCCGCGCACGCCGCGCAGCTCGAGCTGCACCGCGTCGAGCCGCTCGCGCGGCAGCACCTGCACGCCCGGCGCGAAGGCCTCGTGCGGCGGGTACTTGGCGACGTCGTCGGCGAGCACGACGATGCGCGCCACACCTTCGGCGTCGAGCTGGCGCGTCAGCTGCGGCACGCCGAGCGTGCCGTCGAGCGGCTGGCCGCCGGTCATCGCCACGGCGTTGTTGTAGAGCAGCTTGTAGGTGATGTCGACGCCGGCGGCGACCGCGGCGCGGATCGCCAGCAGCCCGGAGTGGAAGTAGGTGCCGTCGCCCATGTTGGCGAACACGTGCGGCGCACCGGCATGCTCGGCCATGCCGATCCAGGTCGCGCCCTCGCCGCCCATCTGGCTGATCGTCAGCGTGCGCCGCTCCATCGCCACCGCCATCAGGTGGCAGCCGACACCGCCGAACGCACACGAGCCCTCGGGCACGCGCGTCGAGCGGTTGTGCGGGCAGCCCGGGCAGAAGTACGGCGTGCGCTGCAGCGGCGCGCGCGGCAACGCTGCGCTGCGATTGTTCTGCGCCAGCGCGCCGCCGTGGCCGGCCAGCGCTGCGGCTCGTTCGCTCCAGCGCCCCGCAGGGTCGATGCGCATCAGGCGCGAGGCCAGCGCGCGCGCGACGATCGCCGGCGTCAGCTCGCCAGTGGGCGGCAGCAGCCACTGGCCGTGCGGCGCCGGCCACTCGCCGGTCTCGTCGAACTTGCCGACGACGCGCGGGCGCACGTCGTCGCGCCAGTTGTAGAGCATCTCCTTCAACTGGTACTCGATGATCGGGCGCTTCTCCTCGACCACCAGGATCTCGTCGAGACCGGTCGCGAAGCGGCGCACGCCGGCGGCTTCGAGCGGCCACGGCATGCCGACCTTGTAGACGCGCAGCCCCAGCGCGCCGGCCGCGGCCTCGTCGATGCCCAGGTCGTGCAGCGCCTGGCGCAGGTCGAGCCAGGCCTTGCCGCACGCGACCAGGCCCAGTCGCGGCTGCGCGCAGTCGAAATGCAGCCGATCGAGCCCGTTGGCGCGCGCATACGCCGCAGCGGCGTAGATCTTGTACGCCTGCATCCGGTGTTCCTGCGCCAGTTGCGGGTCGGGCCAGCGGATGTGCACGCCGTCGGCGGGCAGCTCGAAGTCATCGGGCAGGCGCAGGCGCACCCGCGCCGCGTCGACATCGACCGTGGCCGAACTCTCGACCACGTCGGCGCTCAGTTTCAGCGCGACCCAGCAGCCCGTATAGCGCGACAGGGCCCAGCCGTGCAGCCCGAAGTCGAGGATCTCCTGCACGCCTGCCGGCGCGAGCACCGGCAGCGCGCAGGCCGAGAAGATGTGCTCGCTCTGGTGCGCCACCGCCGACGAGCGCGCCGCGTGGTCGTCGCCGGCCACCACCAGCACGCCGCCATGCGCCGAGGTGCCGGCGTAGTTGGCATGCTTGAAGACGTCGCCGCAACGATCGACGCCCGGCCCCTTGCCGTACCAGAGCGCGAAGATGCCGTCACGCCTGGCCCCGGGCAGCAGGTGCAACTGCTGCGTGCCCCAGATCGCGCTGGCCGCCAGCTCCTCGTTGACGGCGGGATGGAAGCGCACGTCGTGCGCGTCGAGGAAGGGCTGCGCCTCGTGCAGCGCAGTGTCCAGCCCGCCCAGCGGCGAGCCGCGGTAGCCCGAGACGTAGCCCGCGGTGTGCAGGCCCGCGGCGCGGTCGCGCTCGCGCTGCAGCATCGGCAGGCGCGTCAACGCCTGCACGCCGGTGAGGAAGACTCGGCCGCGCTCGAGCCGGTAGCGGTCGGACAGGTCGGCGTCGGCGAGCGTCATCGAGGGGCCTCCTGCCGATGCTGCTCGTCAGCGCACGAACTGCGTCAGCAGCAGCGAGATCGCCGGGAACGCGACCAGCAGCGACAGGCGAACGACGTCGGCGGCGATGAACGGCAGCACGCCGCGAAAGACCGTGGCGGTCGGGATGTCGGGCAGCACGCTGCGCAGCACGAAGACGTTCAGCCCCACCGGCGGCGTGATCAGGCTGATCTCGGTGACGACGACGATGATGATGCCGAACCAGACCAGATCGAAGCCCAGGTGCTGCACCACCGGGTAGAAGATCGGCACCGTCAGCAGGATCATCGACATGCTCTCGAGCACGCAGCCGAGCAGCAGGTAGACGACGCAGATCGCGGCGATCACCGCGATCGGGTAGGCCGCGATGCGCTCGCTGGCGGCGATCAGGTCGGCGGGCATCGTCGTCATGTTGACGAAGTTGGCGAACACCAGCGCGCCGATCAGGATCGTGAAGATCATCCCGGTCGTCGCCGCGCTGTCGACCAGCACCTCGTAGAACCAGCGCAGCGACCCGCCGCGGCGCAGCAGCGCGAACACGAACGCCCCGGCCGCGCCGATGCCGGCGGCCTCGGTCGGCGTGAACACGCCGCCGTAGATGCCGCCGAGCACGAGCACGAACAGCGCCAGCACGCCCCACACCTGTTTGAGCGCGGCCAGCCGTTCGCGGCCGCTGCGGCGCGGCCCGGGCGGGCCGGCAGCGGGGTCGAGCCGCACCGTGAACATCACCGCGCCGATGTAGCACAGCACCGCCAGCAGCCCCGGCAGCACGCCCGCGATGAAGAGCTTGCCGATGTTCTGCTGCGTCAGGATGCCGTAGATCACCATCACCACCGACGGCGGGATCAGGATCCCGAGCGTGCCGCCGGCGGCCACCGACCCCGAGGCCAGCGCGTCGGAGTAGCCGAAGCGGCGCATCGGTGGCACCGCCACCTTGGCCATCGTCGCCGCGGTGGCGATCGACGAGCCGCAGATCGCCGAGAAGCCGCCGCAGGCGACGATGGTGGCCATCGCCAGCCCGCCGCGGCGGTGGCCGAGGAAGGCGTGCGACGCGTCGTACAGCTCCTCCGACAGCCCGGCACGCGTGACCAGGTTGCCCATCAGCACGAACAGCGGCACGATCGACAGCGCGTACGACAGACCGGTCTCGTAGGTCACCGCGCCGACCATCGCCAGTGCGGCGGCCGCGCTGGTCTTCAGCGCGAAGCCGATGTATCCGACCAGCCCCATCGCGAAGGCGATCGGCAGCCGCGCGAACGCCAGCAGCAGCATCGCGGCGAAGGCAAGCAACGCTTCGGTCATCGACCCTCCTCGAGCACGCCGGCGGCGTCGCCCCAGGCCATCGCGAGCATCAGCGCGACGGTCACCGTCGCCAGGCCGGCCATGTAGTAGACGAGCGGATAGACCACCACCTGCAGGGTCGCGGTGGTCTCGCCGGCGTCGGCCATGTGCCCGGCCTTGAGCCAGAGTTGCCAGGCGATCACCGCGACGCAAAGCGCGCCGACCAGGTCGAGCAGCATGCTCTGGGCGCGCCGCCAGGCCCGCGGCACCAGCGACTCGAGCAGGTCGACGCTGACCTGCTGGCGGCCCAGCGTCACGAGCGGCAGGCTGGAGAACACCATCGCCCCCATCGCCAGTTCGGTCAGCTCGAACGCGCCGGGCAGCGGCCGGGACAGGAAGTAGCGCCCGATCACGTCGACCGTGGTCAGCGACACCATCGCCACCAGCAGCAGCGCAGCGGCGACGCCGAGGGCGAACCTGGCGCGTTGCAGCCAAGCCGCCAGCGGGTGCGGCGCGGCCCGCGCGGGAGCCGGGCCGGTCGGTGCGGCGCGCTGCATCACTTGCCGGCCTGGACCTTGGCGATCTCGGCGCGGAACTCGCGCATCAACGCCGCGCCGTCGACGCCCCTGGGCTTGATCTCGGCGATCCACGCCTGCTCGACCGGGTCGAGCCGCCGCTTGGCCTCGGCGACGAACGCCGCATTGGCCGTCGCGATCGGAATGCCGGCGGCCTTCATCGCGGCCACGCCGGCGGCATCGGCGGCATCCCAGGCCCGACCCGCCAGGTGCGTGAAGTGCTCGCCCGAGAGCTTGTCGATCGCGTCGCGGTCGGCCTTGGGCAGTGCGTCGTACTTGGCCTGGTTCATCATCATGACGAAGCTGGTGTTGTACAGGCCGCCGGGGACCAGCGTGGCGTGCTTGATCAGGCTGGTGAGCTTGAAGCCCGAGATCGATTCGGCCGGGAAGAAGATGCCGTCGGCCACGCCGCTCTGCAGCATCTGGAACGACTCGCTCGCCGGCTTGAGCAGCGGGTTCGCGCCGAGCGCCTTGGTGTAGTCGTTGACGACGCCGCCGCCAACGCGGATCTTCATGTTGGCGAGCGAGGCCACGCTGTCGAACGGCGCCTTGACCGAGTACATGTGGCCCGGCCCGTGCGAGAAGACCGCGATCACCTTGACGCCCTTGTGCTCGTCGAGCCTGGCCAGGTGCCGGTCGTACATGCGCTGGTAGGCCACCGAGATCGATTCGGCCGAGTCGCCGAGGAAGGCGAACTCGGTCATCTTGGTGAACACGAAACGCCCCGGCGTGTAGCCGTGCACGGTGTACGAGACGTCGACGACGCCGTCCTTGACCGCATCGAAGGTCTGCGGCGGCGCCACCGGCGCCTTGGGCAGCACGTTGAACTTGACGCGACCTTGCGTGGCCGCCTCGACCTCCTTGGTCCACGCGACGAGGACATTGGCGGTCAACGGGTGCGCGGGTGGCACCCAGGACGACGCGGTCAACGTCGTCTGCGCCTGCGCCGGTGCGAAGCCGAGCGTGGCGGCCACGGCGAACGGCAGCGCCAGGACGGAACGGCGGAAGAGCTTGCTCATCGATGATCTCCTTCTTGGGTGGGCTGTGCGAACTGCATCCGGTCGGGATCGGGACCGGGACCGGTGTCCAAACCTGGGCTGGGCTGCGGGGCAGCCGCTCAGCCGGTGCCGGCGAAGTCGGGCGTACGCCGCTCGAGGAACGCGCCGATGCCCTCGCGCGCCGCGGCGCTGCAAGCCACCTGGCCGAACGCGCGGTAGCCGATCTCGAGCGCCGCGGCGAGCGTCGGCGCGGCGGCGGCGGCGCG
>JBBIPS010000200.1:0-6204 GCA_037442725.1 Burkholderiales bacterium
CCCGGGAAAGACCTCCGCCGGCGGCACCAGCTTGTCGAGGGCCTTGTCGAAGATGTCTTTTTTCTTCGTTAGATATCCTTTGATGTCCATCACGCTTCCTCTTCGTCAAACGCCTCGGCCCTGACGTTTCCGTCCTTGTCCTTCAGCAGGATCACGGCCTCGTGCGCGGCCTTGTAGCCGAACAGCTCGTCTTCGTACGTCTCGATCGGCCCGATCCTCGCGGTCGGGCGCGGCGGCGCTGACGTCGAAGAGCTCGACGCCCTCAAGGGCTGACCTCGGGCGGATCGAAACACTATGTCTGCACAACTCTCACAGAACCTGCTGCTGGCGGTGCCGCTGGCGCCGCTGGTGGGCTGCCTCGTCGCCGGACTGGCCGGCAAGATCGTCGGCCGGCGCGGCGCGCACACCGTCACGATCCTGGGCGTGCTGGTGTCCTTCGTGCTCTCGATGCTGGTACTCGACGCGGTGGTCGCCGAGGGCGCGCGCTACAACGCCACGGTTTACCAGTGGATGGTGCTGGGCGAGCTGAAGATGGAAGTCGGCTTCCTGGTCGACGGCCTGACGGCGCTGATGATGGTCGTGGTCAGCTTCGTCTCGCTGATGGTGCACATCTACACCATCGGCTACATGGCCGACGACCCCGGCTACCAGCGTTTCTTCTCGTACATCTCGCTGTTCACGTTCTCGATGCTGATGCTCGTGATGAGCAACAACTTCCTGCAACTGTTCTTCGGCTGGGAGGCGGTGGGGCTGGTCTCGTACCTGCTGATCGGCTTCTGGTACACGCGGCCGACGGCGATCTTCGCCAACCTGAAGGCCTTCCTGGTGAACCGGGTCGGCGACTTCGGCTTTCTGCTCGGCATCGGGCTGATCGCCGCCTACGCCGGCTCGCTCGACTACGCCGCGGTCTTCGCCAAGGGCCCGGCGCTGGCCGCGCAGGTGTTCCCGGGCACCGACTGGATGCTGATCACGGTGGCCTGCATCTGCCTGTTCATCGGCGCGATGGCCAAGAGCGCGCAGTTCCCGCTGCACGTCTGGCTGCCCGACTCGATGGAAGGCCCGACGCCGATCTCGGCGCTGATCCACGCCGCGACGATGGTCACGGCGGGCATCTTCATGGTCGCGCGCATGTCGCCGTTGTTCGAGCTGTCCGATGCGGCGCTGTCCTTCGTGCTCGTGATCGGCGCCATCACCGCGCTGTTCATGGGCTTTCTCGGCGTCGTGCAGAACGACATCAAGCGCGTGGTGGCGTACTCGACGCTGTCGCAGCTCGGCTACATGACGGTCGCGCTGGGCGCGTCGGCGTACTCGGTGGCGGTGTTCCACCTGATGACGCACGCCTTCTTCAAGGCGCTGCTGTTCCTGGCCGCCGGCTCGGTGATCATCGCGATGCACCACGACCAGGACATCCGCAACATGGGCGGCCTGCGCAAGTACATGCCGATCACCTGGATCACCTCGCTGCTGGGCTCGCTCGCGCTGATGGGAACGCCGTTCTTCGCCGGCTTCTACTCGAAGGATTCGATCATCGAGGCGGTGCATGCCAGCCACCTGCCGGGCGCCGAGTTCGCGTACTTCGCGGTGCTGGCCGGCGTGTTCGTGACGGCGGTCTACACGCTGCGCGTGTACTTCCTGGTCTTCCATGGCAAGGAGCGCTTCCACCACAAGCCGTTCCCGCCTGCCGACGACCATGGCGCCCACGAAGGCCATGGCCATGCTCCGGTCGAGAGCCCGTGGGTCGTCACCGCGCCGCTGGTGCTGCTGGCGATCCCGTCGGTGCTGATCGGCTTCATGACGATCGCGCCGCTGCTGTACGGCGACTTCTTCAAGGACTCGATCGCCGTCGACCTCGCGCGCCATCCGGCGATGCAGGAGCTCGCTGCCGAGTTCCACGGCGCCACCGCGATGGCGCTCGACTCGTTCACCTCGCTGCCGTTCCTGGTGGCGCTGGCCGGCGCCGTCGTCGCCTACGTCTGCTACATGGTCGCGCCGTCGATCCCGGCGACCGTCGCCCGCGTGTTCGCGCCGATCATGAACCTCCTCGAGAACAAGTACTACATGGACTGGTTCAACGAGCACGTCATCGCCGCCGGTGCGCGGCTGCTCGGCGTCGGCTTGTGGAAGGGCGGCGACGTCGGCGTCCTCGACGGCGTCTTCATCGACGGCTCGGCGCGTACCGTCGGTGGCATCGCCAGCCTGACGCGACTGGTCCAGACCGGTTACCTGTACTGGTACGCCCTGGTGATGGTGCTGGGTGTCTTCGGCCTGCTGACCTGGCAGTTGTGGCCCACCTTGTCCGGCCTGGTCGGTCGTTGACGGCAGCGGGCGGAGAAAAAAAATGGGTGTGGGTCTGTTGAGTGTCTCGATCTGGCTGCCGGTGGCCTTCGGCATCGTGTTGCTCGCGTTCGGCCGCGACGACAACCCCGGCATGGTGCGCTGGGTGGCGCTGGTCGGTGCGTTGCTGAGCCTGGCCGTCACGATCCCGCTGATCACCGGCTTCGACAGCGCCAGCGCGGCGCTGCAGTTCCAGGAGAACCTGCCCTGGATCGAGCGCTTCAACATGCGCTACCACCTCGGCGTCGACGGCATCGCGGTGTGGTTCGTGCTGCTGACGGCGTTCATCGCCGGCTGGGAGGTCATCACCGAGCGGGTGGCGCAGTACATGGCCGCCTTCCTGATCCTGTCCGGGCTGATGGTGGGCGTCTTCGCCGCCGCCGACGGCATGCTGTTCTACGTCTTCTTCGAGGCCACGCTGATCCCGATGTACCTGATCATCGGTGTCTGGGGCGGGCCGCGCCGGGTCTACGCCGCGTTCAAGTTCTTCCTGTACACGCTGGCCGGCTCGCTGCTGATGCTGGTGGCGCTGCTGTACCTGTACTACAAGTCGGGCGGCAGCTTCGACATCGCCACCTGGCACAAGCTGCCGCTCGGGCTGCCCGCGCAGACGCTGCTGTTCTTCGCCTTCTTCGCCGGCTTCTCGGTCAAGGTGCCGATGTGGCCGGTGCACACCTGGCTGCCGGACGCCCACGTCGAGGCCCCTACCGGCGGCTCGGTCGTGCTGGCCTCGATCATGCTGAAGCTGGGCACCTACGGCTTCATCCGCTTCTCGATGCCGATCGCCCCCGACGCCTCGCGCGAGTACGCCTGGTTCATCATCAGCCTGAGCCTGATCGCGGTGATCTACATCGGTCTGGTGGCGCTGGTGCAGAAGGACATGAAGAAGCTGGTGGCGTACTCGTCGATCACGCACATGGGCTTCGTCACGCTGGGCTTCTTCGTCTTCAATGAACTCGGTGCCGCGGGCGCGCTGGTGCAGATGATCTCGCACGGCTTCGTCGCCGGCGCGATGTTCCTGGCCATCGGCGTGCTCTACGACCGCATGCACTCGCGCGAGATCGCCGCCTACGGCGGCGTCATCAACACGATGCCCCGGTTCGCCGCCTTCGCGATGCTGTTCACGATGGCCAACGCCGGCCTGCCCGGCACCAGCGGCTTCGTCGGCGAGTGGCTGGTCGTGCTGGGCACGATCAAGACCGGCTTCTGGCTCGCCGCGCTGGCCGCCACGTCGCTCATCCTCGGCGCCGCGTACTCGCTGTGGATGTACAAGCGCGTCTTCTTCGGCGCCGTCGCCAACGACAAGGTGCGCGCGCTGCACGACATCAACGCGCGCGAATTCCTGATGCTGACCCTGCTCGCCATCCCCACGCTGTGGCTGGGCCTGTTCCCCAAGCCCTTCACCGACGTCATGCACAGCTCCGTCGTCGCGTTGCTCAAGCACGTGGCGCTGTCCAAGCTGCAATGACCGCGAGCTGGAAATCGACATGACCCAAATGAACTGGCTGGTCATCTATCCCGAGGCGCTGCTGCTGACGCTGGCCTGCGTCGTCGCGATCGTCGACCTGTTCGTCACCGATGCGCAGCGCCGCGTCACGTTCTGGCTGACGCAGGTCAGCCTGGCCGCCTTCGCCGGGCTGCACCTGGCGTACTACGACGGCGGTTTCACGCTCTACGGCCTGCAGCGCATGGTCGTCGGCGACGCCTTCGGCCACCTGCTCGCGTTCTTCGCGACGCTGGCGACGATGGTCACGCTGGCCTACGCGCAGCCCTACATCGCCGTGCGCGACATGCTCAAGGGCGAGTTCTTCACGCTCGCGATGTTCGTGCTGCTCGGCATCGCGGTGATGGTGTCGGCCAACAACCTGCTGGTCATCTATCTCGGACTCGAGCTGATGAGCCTGTCGCTGTACGCGCTGGTGGCGCTGCGGCGCGACCACGGCGTCTCGACCGAGGCGGCGATGAAGTACTTCGTGCTCGGCGCGCTGGCCAGCGGCTTCCTGCTCTACGGCATGTCGATGATGTACGGCGCCACCGGCTCGCTGGCGATCCCCGACATCTTCAAGGCCATCGGCGGCGGCCGCATCAACGGCTCGGTGTTGACGCTGGGCCTGGTCTTCATCGTCGCCGGCTTGGGCTTCAAGTTCGGCGCGGTGCCGTTCCACATGTGGATCCCGGATGTCTACCAGGGCGCACCCACCGCGGTCACGCTGCTGATCGGCGGCGCACCGAAGTTCGCCGCCTTCGCGGTCGCCTTCCGGCTGCTGGTCGAGGGGCTGCTCGGGCTGGCCGTCGACTGGCAGCAGATGCTGATCGTGCTGGCGCTGGGGTCGCTCGCGATCGGCAACCTGGCGGCGATCGCGCAGACCAACCTGAAGCGCATGCTGGCCTACTCGACCATCTCGCACATGGGCTTCGTGCTGCTGGGCCTGACCGCTGGTGTGGTCAGCGGCAACACGCTGTCCGCCGGCAACGCCTACAGCTCGTCGATGTTCTACGTCGTCACCTACGTGCTGACGACGCTGGGCACCTTCGGCATGATCCTGTTCCTGTCCTCGCGCGGCTTCGAGTGCGAGGAGATCGCCGACCTGGCCGGGCTGAACAAGCGCGCGCCGTGGCTGGCCGGCGTGATGGCGCTGTTCATGTTCTCGCTCGCCGGCGTGCCGCCGCTGGTCGGCTTCTTCGCCAAGGTGGCGATCCTGCAGGCGCTCATCACGACCAATCTGGTCGGCTACCTCTGGCTGGCGGTGCTGGCGGTGCTGTTCTCGCTGGTCGGCGCGTACTACTACCTGCGCGTCGTCAAGGTGATGTACTTCGACGCCGTGCCGCAGGGCGCCACGCTGGCGCAACGCAGCGCCGGCGTCAGCATGCTGCTGGCGGTGAACGGCCTGGCCGTGCTGCTGCTGGGCCCCTTCGGCGGTGGGCTGCTCGCGCTGTGCCGCGACGCCATCCTCAAGGCGCTGTCCACCTGAGCCGCGACCGGCGGCGCACCGCGACCGTGGCCGGGACCTTGCGTGCACCGCGCAGGACGCTCGTCGCGCCGGCCGGCGCGGTGAACAGGCCATGGCCGACCCGCATCTGACCGAGCGCCTCGTGCGCGGCGAGCAGGTCTGGCGCGGCCGGCTGCTCGACGTGCGCCGCGACACGGTCGCGCTGCCCGACGGCAGCATGGCCACACGCGAGTACATCGTCCACCCCGGCGCGGTGATGGTCGTGCCGCTGCTCGACGACGGCCGGCTGGTGCTCGAGCGCCAGTACCGCCATCCCGTCGGGCGCGTGATGCTCGAGTTCCCGGCCGGCAAGATCGACGCCGGCGAGTCGACCCAGGCCTGCGTCCAGCGCGAGCTGGCCGAGGAAACCGGCTACCGCGCGCTCGAGTGGGCGCGCGCCTGCGTCACGCACAACGCCTGCGCGTACTCGACCGAGGGCATCGAGATCTGGTTCGCCCGCGGCCTGGTGGCCGGCGCGCGCTCGCTCGACCCCGGCGAGCTGATCGACCTGGTGTTGATGACCGACGCCGAGCTCGACGCACTCGCCGCGCGCGGCGAGCTCACCGACGCCAAGACGCTGACGGGCCTGCACTGGTTGCAGAAGTGGCGCAGCGGCGCCTGGCCGCTCGACTGGCACGCCGCCGTCTGACAGGCGGCGAGGCGCCGGGCGCGGATAATCGGCGGCGTATGAAGGTTCTCGACCTGCGCTGTGCCAACGGGCACGCGTTCGAAGGCTGGTTCGCCTCGGACGACGATTTCCTGAGCCAGAGCGCGAGCGGCCTGGTGGCGTGCCCGCTGTGCGCCGACCGCATCGTCTCGCGCCTGCCGAGCGCGCCGCGACTGAACCTGTCGGGCGCGCGCGCGCCGGCGGCGGATGGGC